>NZ_JBHFHD010000007.1:0-162654 GCF_041927335.1 Herbiconiux liangxiaofengii
ACAACCACAAGGGCTGTCTGGGGTTTTTGGCATTTGACATTGTGCACGCTGTTGAGTTCTCAAGGATCGGACACCATAAAACCAGGCCGTCAGGCCGCCGTTCCAGGCAACTTCTCTACCCTAGCACTTGCTTTCGGGCTGTCAAATCGACGCGCCCAGCTCGTGGAAGGGGTTTAATCCTACGCCTCTGCTTCGGAGTCTTCAAGAGACTCATCGAAGCTGATGGAGGATTGATGTCCCGCTTGAGGCCGGTAAGCTCTTCCGCTTTCCGCACCTGTGGGGTGACGTGTAGAAACATTACGGGCAGGTTTCCGACAGGGCAAATCCCGCTGAACACCCGGGCGTGTCGCCCCGGAATCCCGCGGGATTCAGCCGATCAGCTCGACGACCAGCGGCAGACCGGGGGCGTAGTCGTCGGCCTCGCCGATCTCCCAGGCACCCTCGACGGCTTCCAGCGCCCGAGCGAAGCGCTCGGGCTCATCGGCTGAGAGCGTGAAGAGGGGCTGCCCCGCCGTGACCGAGTCTCCGGGCTTCGCGTGCAGGTCGATGCCGGCGGCGTGCTGCACGGCATCCTGCGCTCGGGCACGTCCGGCCCCGAGTCGCCAGGCCGCGATGCCGAAGGGCAGTGCGTCCTGTCGGAGGAGCGTGCCGGAGCGCGGCGCGAGGATCGTCTCGGTCTCGCGGGCCGTCGGAAGCGGCGCCTCCGGGTCTCCACCCTGGGCGCGGATGACCCGGTTCCAGGTGTCCATGGCGCGACCGTCCCGGAGTGCTTCCGCCACATCCGCGTCGGGCCGGCCCGCCAGGCGGAGCATCTCAGTGGCCAGCGCGATGGTGAGTTCGACCACGTCGGCCGGGCCGCCACCGGCGAGCACCTCCACCGATTCGCGCACCTCGTTGGCGTTGCCGATCGCGAGCCCCAACGGCACGTTCATGTTCGTGAGCAACGCGGTAGTGCGTACCCCGGCGTCATTGCCCAGGTCCACCATGGTGCGGGCGAGCTCCCTCGAACGCTCGATGTCCTGCATGAAGGCACCCGAGCCGAACTTCACGTCGAGCACCAGCGAGTCGGTGCCCTCGGCGATCTTCTTCGACATGATCGACGAGGCGATCAGCGGGATGGCCTCGACCGTGCCCGTGATGTCACGGAGCGCATAGAGCTTCTTGTCGGCCGGAGCGAGCCCGGACCCGGCTGCGCAGATCACGCCGCCCTCGTCACGCAACTGCGCGAACATCTCCTCGTTCGACAGTGAGGCGCGCCATCCGGGAATCGACTCCAGCTTGTCGAGCGTTCCGCCCGTGTGCCCGAGTCCGCGACCCGAGAGCTGCGGCACGGCCACCCCGAAGGTGGCCACCAGCGGCATCAGCGGGAGAGTGATCTTGTCGCCCACTCCCCCGGTGGAGTGCTTGTCGACGGTCGGCTTGCCGAGGCCGGCGAAGTCCATCCGCTCGCCCGACGCGATCATCGCCAGCGTGAGGTCGCGGATCTCGTCGCGCGACATCCCGTTCAGCAGAATGGCCATCGCGAGCGCCGACATCTGCTCGTCGGCCACGTAGCCTCGCGTGTAGGCGTCGATCAGCCAGTCGATCTCCGGGGTGGAGAGGGTGCCGTGGTCGCGCTTGGTGCGGATGAGGTCGACGACGTCGAACTGCTCGGTGGCCATGGGGTGGTTCCTAACTCGTGCCGCCTGGTCGGCGAAGGGCTCGTTACTCGGCGAGGGTCTCGGCGCGGTACTCCACGAGCGTCCGGGGACCGAACGCATCCGGGATGACCTCGTCGATGGTCTTGATGCCCGACACCGTCTCGAGCAGCATGCCCTCGGCGGAGTGCTCGAACAGCAGCTGCCGGCACCGGCCGCACGGCATGAGCGCACCGCCGTGCCCGTCGACGCACGTGAAGGCGACGAGTTTGCCGCCGCCCGTCATGTGCAGCGACGACACCAGGGCGCATTCCGCGCAGAGCGTGAGCCCGTAGGAGGCGTTCTCGACGTTGCAGCCCGAGATCACCCGGCCGTCGTCGACGATGGCCGCGACCCCGACGGGGAACTTCGAGTACGGCACGTAGGCCTTCTCCATCGCCTCGAGGGCGACGGCTCGGAGGGCGTCCCAGTCGATGGCGCCGGCGGCATCCGTCGTCTTCTGTGCATCGGTCAGCTGTGCATCCGTCATCTGTGCATCCGTCATCGGGGCCACCTCACGATCCCACATAGGGTTTGCCGGATGCCGCGGGCCCGCGCACCCGGCCGACGAGGCCGGCGACCGCGAAGATCGTGACCACATACGGCAGCATCAGCATGAACTCGCTCGGCACGGGCGAGCCGATGATGCCGAGCACGTTCTGCAGGTTCGACGCGAATCCGAACAGCAGTGCCGCGAGTGTGGCACGGATGGGGTCCCATCGGCCGAAGATCACGGCTGCCAGGGCGATGAAGCCGGCGCCGGCCGTCATCTCCTTGTTGAACGCTCCGACCGAGCCGAGCGTGAAGTACGCGCCACCGAGACCGGCGATCGCGCCGGCGAGCGACACGTTCCAGAACCGGGTGCGGTTGACCTTGATGCCCACGGTGTCGGCAGCCTGCGGATGCTCGCCCACGGCCCGCACGCGCAGGCCCCACTTCGTCTTGAACAGACCCCAGAACACCAGCGCCACGGCGATGTACATCAGGTACACCACGATGGTCTGCCGGAACAGGGTGGGCCCGATCACCGGGATCTCGCTGAGCAGCGGGATGGGGATGCGGTCGAACCGGGGCGGGGAGTTGAGCACGTCGGGGTTGGCCGTGAGCACCTGCGAATACAGGAAGCTGGTGAGACCGGTGACGAGCACGTTGAGCACCACGCCCACGATCACCTGGTCGACCAGGTACTTGATCGAGAAGGCCGCCAGCACGAACGACACGAGGGTTCCGGCGATCACCGCTCCGACGAGACCGATGAACGGGTTGCCGGTGACCGAGGCCACGACGGCCGACACGAAGGCTCCGGCGAGCAGCTGGCCCTCGATGGCGACGTTCACCACGCCGACGCGCTCGGAGATCACTCCGCCGAGGGCACCGAAGATGAGCGGCACGCTGAGCGACACCGTGCCGATCAGCAGGCCCGGCACCGGGATGGTCTGGCCGGCCGCGGCCCAGGTGAGGAAGGCGATGAGGAACAGCACCGCGAACACGGCCATCAGCCACAGCCGCACCTTGCGGCCGGAGGCGACCAGCCACGCCGAGAGCGCGGCCAGGGCGACGAGCAGCACGGTGACCACGATGCCGGTGGCCCTCGTGGGCAGCAGCACATCGGGCAGCTGGATGAGGTCGGAGTCGGTGGACAAGCGGAACGTGCTCTCGCCGTCACGGCCGAAGACCACGAAGAGGATCAGGGCCACCAGCGCGAAGACACCGAACGCGATCGGGGCCTTCCAGCTCTTCACGAGCACCACCTGCAGCGCCTTGCCCGAGGTGTCCGGGTGGTTGTGCTCGGTGGGCGGCACCCCGCCGCTGGACGCGAGGTTGTTGGTCGACACGTTCTGGCTCATTTCGACGCCACCGCCTCACGGGACTGGACCACCGGCAGCTTGGGGGCCTTCGGCTTCTTGGGCTTCGACGGGTCGGGCAGGCGGAACACCGTGCGGATGAGCGGCGGGGCCGCGATGAACAACACGATGAGCGACTGCACGACGAGCACGATGTCGATCGGAATGCCCTCGGACGCCTGCATGGCGAAGCCACCCGCCTTGAACGCCCCGAACAGGATGCCGGCCACGAAGATGCCCCACGGCTTCGAGCGGCCGAGCAGCGCCACGGTGATGGCATCGAAGCCGATTCCCGCATCGATGCCCGAGCTGAAGCCGGTGGTGACCGTGCCGAGCACCTGCGAGACGCCGGCGAGGCCGACCAGACCGCCAGAGATGACCATGGCGTAGACGTACATGTTCTTGACGTTGATGCCGGCCACGCGGGCCGCGTTGGGGTTGAGCCCCACGGCACGGAACTTGAAGCCGAGCGATGAACGGTTCAGCAGCCACCAGACGAACACCGTGGCCACGATCACCAGGATGAAGCCGAAGTGCAGGTTGAACTGCGGCCCGAGGATGTCGGGGAACACGGCGGTCGGGTCGATCGGCGGCGACTTGGGGTTGTTGGACCCGGGCGCCTGGAGCACCGGCGTGCGGAGGAGATAGGACACCAGGTAGAACGCCACGTAGTTGAGCATGATCGTGATGATCACCTCGTGGGCGCCGGTGCGGGCCTTGAGGAAGCCGGCGATGCCGCCCCAGATTCCACCGCCGACGAGACCGGCCACGACCGCGAGGGCCATGTGCAGCCCGAACGGCAGGTGCAGGGTGAAGCCCACCCAGCCGGCGCACGCGGCGGCGATCAGCATCTGGCCGCGGCCACCGATGTTGAACATGCCGACGCGGAACGCCAGCCCCACGCCGAGACCGGCCGCGATGAGCGGGGTGGCGAAGGTGAGGGTCTCGGTGAGCGGCTTGATCTGCTGCACGAAGTCGTCACGCTTGGGGTTGAAGATCGCCCCCTGGAAGAGCGAGACGTAGGCGCCGGAGACGGCCTTCCAGATCTCGGCGAGGGTGTCACCGGGGCGGGCGAAGAAGTATCCGGCCGCCTTCTGCACGTTCTCGTCGGTGAGGGCGATCAGGATGCCGCCGGCGATCATCGCCAGCACCACCGCGAGGATCGAGATCATCACGCTGCCGCCGATGATCTCGTTGAAGGTGGATCGCCAGCGTGACGGCGGCTCCGCCGCGGGGACGCCGGGTGCCGGCGCCGCGGAGGACGCGGGAGCGACGGGCTGGTTGACGGGCGCGTCGCTCACGCGGCAGCTCCTTCGGGGGTGGAGGTCGAGGGGGTGGGAGTAGGGGCGACGGGGGTGCCCGCGGGCACCTCGCCGGCCATCATCAGGCCGAGCACGTCGCGCGAGGTCGTGCCGGGCACGATGCCGACGATGGCGCCGCGGTACATCACGGCGATGCGGTCGGCGAGCGCGACGACCTCGTCGAGCTCGGTCGACACGACCACCACCGGGATGCCCTGGTCGCGGGTGGCGACGATGCGCTTGTGCACGAATTCGATCGAGCCCACGTCGATGCCACGGGTGGGCTGGGCCGCCACGAACAGGCGCAGCTCCCGGCTGAGCTCGCGAGCCAGCACGACCTTCTGCTGGTTTCCGCCGGAGAGCCGGCCGACCTCGGTCTCGATGCCCTGCGACCGCACGTCGAACTCCCTCGACTTGTCCTCGGCGAAGGTGCGCAGATAGGACAGCTGCAGGCCTCCGGCCTTGACGAACGGCTCGCTCTCGGACCGGTCGAGCATCAGGTTCTCGGCGATCGTGAACTCGCCCACCAGGCCGTCTTCTTTACGGTCTTCGGGAACGAAGCCCACACCGGAGTCGAGCACCTTGCGCACGCTCAGGCCGCGCAGGCTCCGGCCGTCGAGCGTGACGTCTCCGGTGACGCGCTCCTGCAACCCCATCAGCGCCTCGGTGAGTTCTGTCTGGCCGTTGCCCTGCACGCCGGCGATCGCGAGGATCTCCCCCGCCTTGACGTCGAAGGACACATTGTCGACCACGACCTGGCCGCGGGGGTCGATGACCGACAGTCCCTCCACCACGAGCGCGGCGGCACCGGGCTGCGCCGGCTCCTTGTGAACCGTCAGCTCGACAGCACGGCCCACCATGAGCGAGGCGAGCTCGGCGTTGGTGGCGGTGGGGGATGCCTCACCCACGACCTTTCCCAGCCGGATGACCGTGATGCGGTCGGCCACCTCGCGCACCTCGCGCAGCTTGTGGGTGATGAAGACGATGGAGGTTCCGCGCTCCTTCAGGAGGCGCATGATCTGCATGAGCTCGTCGGTCTCCTGCGGCGTCAGCACCGCGGTGGGCTCGTCGAACACGAGCACCTTGGCGTCGCGGGAGAGGGCCTTGATGATCTCGACCCGCTGCTGCACGCCGACGGGCAGGTCGTCGACCAGCGCATCCGGATCGACGTCGAAACCGAACTGGTCGCTGATCTCGCGCACCCGCTTGCGGGCGGCGGCGAGGTCGAGCCGGCCGGCGAACCCGGTCTGCTCGTGGCCGAGCATGACGTTCTCGGCCACCGTGAACACGGGGATGAGCATGAAGTGCTGGTGCACCATGCCGATGCCGGCGTTCATGGCGTCGCCGGGGCCGGAGAAGTGCTGGACGACGTCGTCGAGCACGATCTCGCCCTCGTCGGCCTGGTAGAGGCCGTAGAGCACGTTCATGAGGGTGGACTTGCCGGCGCCGTTCTCGCCGAGCAGACAGTGGATCTCGCCCGGCTCGACCGTGAGGTCGATGTGGTCGTTGGCAGTGAGGGCACCGAAACGTTTCGTGATGCCCCGGAGTTCGAGCTTCATGGGTTCAATCTACCTACTCCCCAGGCGGGGTCCGGTCGGCGACTCTGTTAAGTGAAGCGGCCGGGGGGCCAGCAGTGCTGGCTCCCCCGACCGGATGCGTTCGGAGAACGCGGGGTGTTACTCGGCCGACTTCGGCGTGGACGGCGACTCGACCGTGATCGAGCCGTCGATGATGCCGGCCTTGATGGTGTCGAGCTCACCCTGCAGGTCGGGCGAGACCTTGCTCTCGAAGTCGTGGAACGGGGCGATGTCGACGCCCTCGTTCTCCAGCGTGCCGACGAACGGGGTGGCGTCGAAGTTTCCTGCGGCGGCGGTGTCGACCACGTCGACCACACCGGCCTTGACGCCCTTCAGCACCGAGGTGAGGAAGAGGTCCTTCAGGTCGGCCGCGGTCTCGTAGTTGTCGGAGTCGACGCCCACGAGGGCGATCTCCTTGCCGGAGTCGCGGATGGCCTCACCGGCGGAGAGGAAGATCGGGCCACCGACGGGGAGGATGACGTCGGCACCCTGGTCGATCAGGCCCTGGGCCGCGGTCTTGGCCTCGACGCCGGCAGCGAAGCCACCGGTGAACGAGCCGGTCTGGGCGGCGACGTCCCAGCCGATGGCCTTGACGGAGGTGCCCTTCTGCTCGTTGTAGTAGTTCACGCCGTCGACGAAGCCGTCCATGAAGATGGTGACCGACGGGATCTGCATTCCGCCGAAGGTGCCGACGGTGCCCGACTTGCTGTAGCTGGCCGAGGCGTAGCCGGCCAGGAACGCGGCCTGCGCGGTGTCGAAGACGATGGGCTTGACGTTGGGGAGGTCGATCGACGAGTCGTCGATGATCGAGAACTCGGTGTCGGGGTTCGCCTCGGCCGCGGCCTTGGTGGCGTCGGCCAGGAGGAAGCCGACCGAGATGATCAGGTTGCAGTCCTGCGAGACGAGGTTGTCGATGTTCGGCGCGAAGTCGGTGTCGGCGGCCGACTCGACCGCGTTCGGCTCGACGTTGAGTGCCTTCGCGGCCTCGTTCAGGCCCTCGTAACCGGCCTGGTTGAACGACTTGTCGTCGAATCCGCCCGAGTCGGAGACCATGCAGGGGATGAAGTCGCTCGCGGCGTCTCCGCCCGAGGTGGACGCGGTGTCCGACGGGGCGGACGCGCAGCCGGCGAGAAGGGCAGCCACGCCCAGGGTGGCGAAGCCGGCCACTCCGGCGCGACGCAGGTTGATGCTCAAGATGTCCTCCAAGATGCTGCCCTGCCAAGACGCGCAGGGGCTGTGTGAGGGACACGTTACCGAAAGTTACGGGTCGCGACAGATGGTGGACGCCTTCGGCGCGCAAGCGTTACAAAGCCGCGACCACGCCGAAATCTCCGCGAAATGTCCACGCGGCGCCGGTGGGTCGTCAGGGGGTGGAGGGCGAGTCCACGGCCACGGAACCGGCGACGATCTGCGACTTCAGGTCGTTCAGCTCGGTGGCGAGTTCGGACGGCACCGCCGATTCCAGGTCGTGGAAGGGCGCGAGCCCGACGCCCTCGTTCTCGAGCGTGCCGACGAAGGGTTCGTTGGTGAAGTCGCCGTCGATGTCGTCGCCGACGATCTCGACCACGGCGTCGCCGGTGTTCTTCATCACGCTCGTGAGCAGGATCGGACGGTACTCCTCGGGCAGCGTGTCGTAGCCGTCGTTGTCGACCCAGATGAGCGACACCCCGCCGGCCTCGAGCGCCGCCGCGGCCGCGCCCTCGCCGACCTGGCCGGCAACGGGCAGGATGACGTCGGCGCCCTGGTCGAAGAAGCCCTGCGTCACGGTCTTGCCCTTGTTGATGTCTTCGAAGTCGCCGGTGAACACCCCGTCCTGGCTCGCCTTGCTCCAGCCGAGGGCCTGCACCTGGGTGCCGTGCACCTCGTTGTACTTGGCCACGCCGTCGACGAAGCCGTCCATGAACAGGGTGACGGGCGGCTGGTTGCCGCCGCCGAAGGTGGCCACCTTGCCCGTCTTGCTGACGCCGGCTGCCAGGTAGCCGGCGAGGTACGAGGCCTGGGCGGTGTCGAACAGGATGGGCTTGACGTTCGGGGCGTCGACCGTCTCGTCGACGATGGCGAAGTGCGTCTCCGGGTTGGCGCCGGCCTCGGCCAGCGTGGCGTCGGCGAGCTCGTACCCGACCGTGAGCACGAACGGGCATCCGCTCTGCACCGCCTGGGTGACGTTCGGGGCCAGGTCGGTCTCGCCCGTGGAGACGAGCACCTGGGCGTCGATGCCGAACTGCTGCTGGGCCTGCTCGAGACCCTCCCAGCTCGACTGGTTGAACGAGCGGTCGTCGAGGCCGCCGGAGTTGGTGACCATGCGGGCGCAGTAGTCGCTCGCCTGAGCGGTGCCGGTCGAGTCGTCGCTCGGAGCCGGAGGGGCGGCGCACCCGGCGAGGGTGAGCGCGAGCGCTCCGAGGACGACGGCGGAACGGACGAGTGCGGTGGATCTCATGGTCGGGCTCCTGCGGCTGCCGGGAAGTAGGAAGGAAGGGTGCGGGTCAGAGCACGTCGCCGGAGCCGCCGGCGCGGAGTGCGTCGACGACCGACTTGACCCGCTGGGCGTGCTCGCTGGTGGTCACCAGCAGCGCATCCGGAGTGTCGACGACGATGATGTCGGTCACGCCGATGAGGCTGATGACCCGCTTCGACTGCGAGACCACGATGCCGCTGGAGGAGTCGGCCAGCACCCGGGCGTTCTTGCCCAGGATGGCCAGGTCGGTGCCGCGGCCGGCGCTGTGCAGCTTGGCGATGGAGGCGAAGTCGCCCACGTCGTCCCAGTCGAAGTCGCTCGGGATGACGGCGAGGGCCCCGGCGGCCGCGGCGGGCTCGGCGACGGAGTAGTCGATGGCGATCTTCTTCAGCGTGGGCCACACGCGGTCGACGACCTCGCCGCGGCGCGGGGTGTCCCAGGCCTCGGCGAGCTCCATGATGCCGGCGAGGAGCTCGGGCTCCGAGGCGCCGAGGTGCTCGAGCAGCTTGTCGGCACGGGCGATGAACATGCCCGCGTTCCAGAGGTAGTTGCCCGCTTTGAGGTAGCGGCGGGCCGTGGCCAGGTCGGGCTTCTCGACGAAGCGGTCGACGGTGAGCGCCGCGGGGGCGCCCTCGATCTCCAGCGAGCCGAGCGTACGGATGTAGCCGAAACCGACGGCCGGGTCGGTGGGCGTGATGCCGATGGTGGCGATGTAGCCGGCGTCGGCGACCTGCACCGCCTGGGCCACGGCGGCCCGGAACCGGTCGGGGCTGGTGATGACGTGGTCGGCGGCGAACGAGCCGATGATGACCCCGGGCTCGCGGCGCTCGAGGATGGCGGCGGCCAGGCAGATGGCGGCGGTGGAGTCGCGCGGCTCCGACTCGAGCACCACGTTGTGGTCTTCCAGGGTGGTGAGCTGCTCCTCGACGGCGGCGCGGTGGGCGCGGCCGGTGACAACCATGATGCGCTGCTCGCCCGACAGGGGCGCGAGGCGGTCCCAGGTGTCGCGCAAGAGGCTCTGACCCGAACCGCTGAGGTCGTGCAGGAACTTCGGCGCGTCGGCCCGCGACAGCGGCCAGAGTCTCGAGCCGATCCCGCCGGCCGGAATGACGCTGTAGAGCCGGTCGAGAGCGGAAGAGGTTGAGTTCATGACGCACAGCCTATACAGCGCCCGCGCGAGCCATCCGCTGCTCACCGGCCCGCCACTGCGCGGCCACCGGCGGGCAACCTGCTGCTCGTAGCGTCGATGACGTGGCCGGTCGGCCGCTCTGGCCCGCGGAGGCATGTCATGCGCGTTGCGATCATCAGCGAGAGTTTTCTTCCCACCGTCAACGGAGTCACCAACAGCGTCTGCAAGGTGCTCGATCACCTGGCCGCGAACGGGCACGAGGCGATCGTGATCGCCCCGGCCGCCGGCTCCCCCGCCACCTATCGCGGTTTCGCCGTGCACCAGGTGCCGGCCGTGGCCTATCGGCAGTTCCCGGTGGGCATCCCGAATGCTCAGGTGGCCCGCCTGATCGCGGGCTTCGCGCCCGACGTGGTGCACGCGGCGTCGCCCTTCCTGCTGGGAGCACAGGGCATCGCGGCGGCCAATCGGCTCGGGGTTCCCTCGGTGGCGATCTTCCAGACGGATGTCGCGGGGTACGCCCGCCGCAACAAGCTCGGCTCGGCGTCCCGACTCGCCTGGCGGGTTGTGAAGTGGATCCACGACGGCGCCGACCTCACCCTCGTTCCCTCCAGCGCCTCACAGCACGACCTCGAACAGGCCGGCATCGGGCGGCTCGCCCGCTGGGGCCGCGGCGTCGACCTCGTGCGCTACCACCCGAACAACCGGCTGCGCCCCTCGGCCCAGGCACTCTCCGCACTGCTCTCCCGGGGCGGCCGCGACACCGTGGTGGGTTACGTGGGCCGCGTGGCGCCCGAGAAGGGTCTCGAGCGCCTGGCCGCCCTCCGCGGGATGCCCGGGCTCCACCTCGCGATCGTGGGCGACGGGCCGAGCGACGACCTCATCCGGCGCCAGCTGCACGGCATGCCCGCCACCTTCCTCGGCCGGCTCTCGGGCCAGGACCTGGCCGACGCCTACGCGAGCTTCGACGTGTTCGCCCACACCGGCACCGAGGAGACCTTCGGGCAGACCCTCCAGGAGGCGCACTCCGCCGGCCTGCCGGTGGTGGCTCCCGCGGCCGGCGGCCCGATCGACCTCGTGCGGCACGGCGAGGACGGATACCTCTTCGATCCCGACGACGTGCGGGACTTCCGGATGCGCGTGCAGTCGCTCGTGGCCGACCCGGCGCTGCGCCTGCGGATGGGCGAGGCCGGCCGCCGCGCGGTGATCGGCACCTCGTGGGAATCGGTGTGCGACGAACTCCTCGGCCACTACCGCACGGTGATGGGCGCGCGCACGGCCACCGCGGCGCGCACGGGCGCCAAGCGCACTCGCGTCGGCTCACACGCCTGAATACACCAGGGTATGCGCGGCCCGTCGTTCCCAGCGCTGCCGCGGCTCTGTCCGCGGAGGGGCGCTGTATACAACTAAGGTCGCCCTAATACCCCGCGAGCGCGAAACCGACATAGACTGTGAGCGGTCGACGACCGGATTCGCATCATTCGCATGCGGGCGTTCTCGGCCCCGACTGAAGCCAAGGAGGGTTAGTCCGTGGCCATAAATACGGCAGGGACGATGACACCGAAGCGGCCGGCCGGCACTCTCTACCGCGGCCGTGAAGGCATGTGGTCGTGGGTGCTGCACCGCATCACGGGCGTCGCGATTTTCTTCTTCCTACTCGTGCACATCCTGGACACCTCGATGGTGAGGGTCGCTCCTGAGGCGTACAACGCGGTCATCTCGACGTACCAGAACCCGATCATGGGTCTCGGCGAGACGGCGCTCGTCGCCGCGATCGTGTACCACGCGTTCAACGGCATCCGGATCATCCTGATCGACCTGTGGTCGAAGGGCACGAAGTACCAGCGCGTGATGTTCTGGGTGGTGATCGGCCTCTGGGTCGTCACCATGCTCGGCTTCGCGCCGCGCCACCTGATCAACGTGTTCAGCCATGTCGGAGGTGCCTGATGGCCACGACCATCGAGTCTCCCCGGGCCCCGCACACCGTCCGCCGCAGCCGCGGCGTGAACTGGGAGAAGTGGGGCTGGATCTACATGCGCGCCTCGGGCGTCGTGCTGATCGTGCTGATCTTCGGCCACCTGTTCGTGAACCTGCTCGTGGGAGACGGCATCAAGGCCATCGACTTCGCGTTCGTGGGCGGCAAGTGGTCCGACCCGTTCTGGCAGGTGTGGGACACGCTGATGCTGTGGCTCGCAATGATCCACGGCGGCAACGGCATGCGCACGATCGTGAACGACTACGCCACCAAGGCGGTGACGCGCCGCGTGCTGCAGGGCGCCATCCTCGTGGCCGTCGTGTCGATGATCGTGCTCGGCACGCTGGTGGTCTACACCTTCGACCCCTGCCCCGCAGGTTCGCCGGCAGATCTCCTGCCGTCGTTCTGCGCCACCCGCTAACCACGCCGACGACCCCGGTGCGAGCGATCGTGCCGACCCAACCCGCAGAGTGAGCTCCCCCGTGACAGAGTACGAAGACGGCGCCGTCGTAGACGGCGTTCACTACCACCAGTTCGACATCGTGATCGTGGGCGCCGGTGGCGCCGGCATGAGGGCCGCCATCGAGGCGGGCCCCAAGGCCAAGACCGCGGTCATCTCCAAGCTCTACCCGACGCGTTCCCACACGGGCGCGGCGCAGGGTGGCATGGCGGCCGCCCTCGCGAACGTCGAGGAGGACAACTGGGAATGGCACACCTTCGACACGGTGAAGGGCGGCGACTACCTCGTCGACCAGGATGCCGCCGAGATCCTCGCGAAGGAGGCCATCGACGCGGTCATCGACCTCGAGAACATGGGCCTGCCGTTCAACCGCACGCCCGAGGGCAAAATCGACCAGCGGCGCTTCGGCGGCCACACCCGTGACCACGGCAAGGCGCCCGTGCGCCGCGCCTGTTACGCGGCCGACCGCACCGGCCACATGATCCTGCAGACCCTGTTCCAGAACTGCGTCAAGCTCGGCATCAACTTCTTCAACGAGTACTACGTGCTCGACCTCGTGATGACGAAGGTCGACGGGGTCGACAAGCCCTCGGGCGTCGTGGCGTTCGAGCTGTCGACCGGCGAGATCCACGTCTTCCAGGCGAAGGCCGTGATCTTCGCCACCGGCGGATTCGGCAAGATCTACAAGACCACCTCGAACGCGCACACCCTCACCGGTGACGGCGTGGGCATCATCTGGCGCAAGGGACTGCCGCTGGAGGACATGGAGTTCTTCCAGTTCCACCCCACCGGCCTGGCAGGGCTCGGCATCCTGCTCACCGAGGGCGCGCGAGGCGAGGGCGCGATCCTCCGCAACGCCTCGGGCGAGCGGTTCATGGAGCGCTACGCCCCCACCATCAAAGACCTCGCGCCCCGCGACATCGTGGCGCGCTGCATGGTGCAGGAGGTGGCCGAAGGCCGCGGTGCCGGGCCGCACAAGGACTACGTGCTGCTGGACTGCACGCACCTCGGCGCCGAGGTGCTCGAGACCAAGCTGCCCGACATCACCGAGTTCGCCCGCACCTACCTCGGCGTCGACCCCGTGGTCGAACCGGTGCCCGTGATGCCGACTGCCCACTACGCGATGGGCGGCATCCCCACCAATATCAAGGCCGAGGTGCTCAGCGACAACGACACCGTGGTGCCCGGGCTGTACGCGGCCGGCGAGTGCGCCTGCGTGTCGGTGCACGGCTCGAACCGGCTCGGCACCAACTCGCTGCTCGACATCAACGTGTTCGGCAAGCGCAGCGGCAACAACGCCGCCGACTACGTGCAGACGGTGGACTTCACGCCGCTGCCGCCCGAGCCTGCCAAGGCCATCGTCGAACTCGTCGCGTCGCTGCGGGCCGGAACGGGTACCGAGCGCATCTCGGCCATCCGCAAGGAGCTGCAGGACGAGATGGACAAGAACGCCCAGGTGTTCCGCACCGACGAGTCGCTCGCCTCGGTCACGAAGACCATCCACGGGCTGCGCGAGCGGTACCGCAACATCCAGGTGCAGGACAAGGGCAAGCGGTTCAACACCGACCTGCTCGAGGCGATCGAGCTCGGCTTCCTGCTCGACCTGGCGGAGGTGGTCGTGTACTCGGCGCGCAACCGCCAGGAGAGCCGCGGCGGCCACATGCGCGACGACTACCCCAAGCGCGACGACGACGCGTACATGAAGCACACCATGGCGTATCTCTCGGGAGACCCCCTCTCGAGCGACGCCGCAGACCACATCCGGCTCGACTGGAAGCCCGTCGTCGTGACGCGCTACCAGCCGATGGAGAGGAAGTACTGATGACGCTCGTAGCCGACGCACCCGCTTCGGGCCCCGCGCCCGAGGCCCCGATCGAGGCCTTCACGGTCACGCTGATCATCCGTCGCTTCGACCCCGACGTCGACGACGAGCCGCGCTGGCAGGACTTCGACGTGCAGATGTTCGCGACCGACCGCATCCTGGACGCGCTGCACAAGATCAAGTGGGAGCAGGACGGGTCGCTGACCTTCCGTCGCTCGTGCGCGCACGGCATCTGCGGTTCGGATGCGATGCGCATCAACGGCCGCAACCGCCTGGCCTGCAAGACGCTGATCAAAGACCTCGACATCACCAAGCCCATCTACGTGGAGGCCATCAAGGGTCTGCCGCTGGAGAAGGACCTGATCGTCGACATGGAGCCGTTCTTCGCCTCGTACCGCGAGGTGCAGCCGTTCCTGGTGTCGAACACCGAGCCGCCGAAAGACAAGGAGCGCATCCAGTCGGTGGCCGACCGCGCTCGCTTCGACGACACCACGAAGTGCATCCTGTGCGCGGCGTGCACCTCGTCGTGCCCCGTGTTCTGGACCGACGGGCAGTACTTCGGCCCCGCAGCGATCGTGAACGCGCACCGCTTCATCTTCGACTCGCGTGACGAGGCTGCTGCCACCCGGTTGGACATCCTGAACGACAAAGAGGGCGTGTGGCGCTGCCGCACCACCTTCAACTGCACGGATGCCTGCCCCCGCGGCATCCAGGTGACGCAGGCGATCGCCGAGGTCAAGCAGGCGATCATGCGCGGCAAGCCGTAGGGCGCTGCCCCCGGCCGCCTTGCGGCTTACGACGGAGCCTCAGCCCCCTTTCGGGCTGAGGCTCCGTCGTTTGCGAGATGGGTGCCGATTCTCCGTCGCCATCCTGTCCTGCACGGTGCGGGGCGGCTGGGGGCTCTCCACAGGGTGGGACGCTCCGGCCGTGGTCGGGCGGCCTTCGGGCAGGGTCGGGGGCGTGCAGCAGGTTTCTCTCCTTCGACTTCCCGAGTTCTCGAGCGCCGCGTCGCTGCGACGGCGGGGGCTGACTTCGCATGCCGTGCAGGGGCTGCTGCGGGAGGGACGGCTCATCCGGGTGCGGCGAGGGCGCTACGCGCGACCGGATGCCCGTTCCGAGCTGGTGCGCGCGGTGCGGCTCGGTGGGCGGCTGACCTCGTTCTCGGCGTTGCGTGCCCACGGGGTGTGGTGCCCGCCGGGCGATGAACGTCTGCATGTGTCGGTCGATCCGCACGCGCGGGCGCTGCGGGACCCCGACACGGGGGATCCGCTCCACGTCGGCCGGCGCGATGTCGTCGTGCACTGAACGGTGGCGAGGAGACCTCCGACGTCGAGGGAGTGGTGCCGGTGACGCGGGCGATCCGGCATCTGCCGGGCGACCTCGACGTCGCGTGCCTCGTGGCCGTGCTCGATTCGGCTGTACGGGAGCGCGTGTGCACGAGCCGGCAGCTCGCGGGCGAACTCGGAACCGTGCCGCGGCTGGGGCGGGTGATGCGTCGGATGGATCCGCGGGCGGAGTCGGGCACCGAGTCGGTGGCCCGGGTGAGGTTGATCGACGCCGGGCTCGAGGTGGAACCGCAGGTGCGCATCCCGCCGTACCGCGCGGACCTCGTGCTCCCCGGGCGGCTGGTGGTGGAGGTCGACGGGCGGGAGTTCCACGACACGGCGTCATCGTTCGAGAGCGACCGCCGGCGCGACGCGGAACTCGCGCGGCGTGGCTACCGAGTGCTCCGGTTGAGCTACGCGCAGGTGCTCTACGACTGGCCTACGTGTCTGGCGGCGGTGCTCGCCGCGCTCTGACGGGCCGCGGCGCAACGCGGGCCGGCGCGGCGCGGACGACGGAGGTTCGGGCTCACGACGGACCCCGCATCCGTCGTTCTCGCGTAGGGGCCCGGAACTCCGTCGTTGCGCGGTGGGGGTGGGAAGGGGGTGCGGGCGCGGGGTGGGGGGCGCGGGGTGGGGGGCTCCATGCCAGGATTTCGGTATGAGCGACAAGCGGGGCGGCGGGGCAGCGAACAGCGCTGTGAAGGGCGATCGGGCGACCACCGAGACCGATTCGGTGGGCAAGCCCGGGGTCGAGATCGAGGAGAAGACCTCCACCGACGCTCCTCCGACCGGGATCGCGGCGCTGATCGCCAAGGTCATGGCGCTGAAGCCGGTGCGGGTGTTCCTGCGGTTCGGCGCCGGCGGCGGCGAGATCATGGCGTCGGGGATGTCGTTCCAGGCCGTTTTCGCGATCTTCGCGGGCATCTGGGTGGGCTTCTCGATCTTCGGTATCGTGCTGGCGGGCAATGCCGATCTGATGGCTGCAGTCGTGGCCCAGCTGAGCAACGCCATTCCCGGGCTGATCGGCGAGGGCGGCGCCATCGATCCCGAGGCCCTCGCCGAGGCGCGCATCCTGGGCTGGACGGGCGCGATCGCCCTAGTCGGCCTGGTGCTCACCGCAGTGGGCTGGCTCGCCTCCACCCGCGACTCGATCCGCCGGCTGTTCAAGCTCGATCCGCCGACGACCAACTTCGTCATCCTCAAGCTGAAGGACTTCGGTCTCGCGCTGGCCTTCGGCATCGCGATCGTGCTCTCGTCGGCCGCGAGCCTGATCAGCAACCAGGGGCTGTCACTGGTGTTCGACCTCCTCGGCATCGACACGCAGTCGCCGTTCGCGCTCGTGGTCGCGTGGCTGGTGGGAGTGCTGGTGGTGTTCGTCTTCGACAGCTTCGTGCTGGCCGCGGCCTTCCGGGTGCTCTCCGGGGTCAGGATCCCGATGCGGCGCCTCCTCGCCGGAGCCGCGATCGGCGGCGCCGCCCTCGGCGTCCTGAAGATCCTGGGCAGCCAGCTGCTGGGCGGTGCCACCACCAACCCGCTGCTGGCATCCTTCGCGGTGATCATCGGCATCATGATCTTCCTGAACCTCGTCTGTCGCGTCATCCTCATCTCGGCCACCTGGATCGCCGTGGGCATGGAGGACGCCGGACTCGACCCCCGCGCCCTCTCTCCCGAGCAACTGGAGATCGAGCGGCAGCGACGCGTGGCCGAGGCGCGGGACACCCTGGTGTCGGCCGAGCGAGAGCGACTGCAGAGCCAGCTGGAGACGCTGCACGGACTGGCGCGGCGCCGGGTGCGCAAGAAGCTGGAGCGACTCGACGCGCTCGATCACGCCGACGCGGTGAAGCTCGTCGAGAAGCGCTGAGGCCGGGCTGAGCGACCCCGCGCTGTCGGGGGCCGCCAGTACAGTAGATGCATGCCAGACAAGCCCCTCCGCATCGCCTCCGTGAACGTGAACGGCGTGCGCGCCGCCTTCCGCAAGGGCATGGGCGAGTGGCTCGAGGCTCGCGACGTCGACATCCTGGCGCTGCAGGAGGTTCGAGCGGAGACGAGCGATCTCGAGAACCTCCTCGGCCCGGACTGGAACATCCTGCACGACGCCGCCACGGCCAAGGGCCGCGCGGGGGTTGCGATCGCGAGCCGCGACCGCGCCAACATCCACCGCGTCGCCTTCGGCCCCGACGACTTCGACAGCGCCGGCCGTTGGCTGGAGGCCGACTACGAGTGGGGCGATCGCATCGTCACGGTGGTGTCGACCTACGTGCACTCCGGTGAGGTGGGTACGCCCAAACAGGTGGAGAAGTTCCGCTTCCTCGACGGCATGCTCGAACACCTCCCGCTGCTGCAGCGGCACTCGCCGCTGGCCGTGGTGGTGGGCGACCTCAACGTGGGCCACCGCACCATCGACATCAAGAACTGGCGCGGCAACCAGAAGAAGGCGGGCTTCCTGCCCGAGGAGCGCGCGTACTTCGACCGGTTCGTGGGTGCCGAGGGCGACCCCGACTACAACAACGGGGCCGGCCTCGGCTGGATCGACCTCGGCCGCCGGTTCGCCGGCGAGGTGGAGGGCCCATACACCTGGTGGTCGCAGCGCGGGCACGCGTTCGACAACGACACCGGCTGGCGCATCGACTACCAGCTCGCCACCCCCGAACTCGCCGCGGCCGCCATCTCGGTGACCGTCGACCGCGCCGAGTCGCACGACGCCCGGTGGAGCGATCACGCTCCCGTGGTGGTCGACTACCAGCTGTGACCGTCCATGTTGAATGAAAGACCTGTGATGACCGACTCCACTCTCAAGCCCCGACTGCTGTCGGGCATGCAGCCCTCGGCCGACTCCCTCCACCTCGGCAACTACATCGGCGCGCTGCTGAGCTGGAAGGCACTGCAAGAGACCCACGACGCCTTCTTCTTCCTCGCCGACCTGCACGCCATCACGGTTCCGCAAGACCCGGAGCGTCTGCGCGAGAACACCCGTCGAACCGCGGCCCAGTACATCGCCGCCGGTATCGACCCCGAGCGCTCGACGCTGTTCGTGCAGTCGCACGTTCCCGCGCACGCCGAACTGGCCTGGGTGCTCAACACCATCACCGGTTTCGGTGAAGCCGCCCGCATGACGCAGTTCAAGGACAAGTCGACCAAACAGGGCCAGGACTCGGCCTCGGTGGGCCTGTTCACGTACCCGATCCTGCAGGCCGGCGACATCCTGCTCTACCAGGCGGCGGATGTGCCGGTGGGCGAAGACCAGCGGCAGCACGTCGAGCTCACCCGCGACCTCGCCACCCGCTTCAACTCACGGTTCGGCGACACCTTCACCGTGCCCAAGCCCTACATCCTGAAGGAGTCGGCGAAGGTCTACGACCTGCAGAACCCCGGTTCGAAGATGTCGAAGTCGGCCGAGTCGGCCTCGGGGCTGATCTGGCTGCTCGACGAGCCGAAGGTCTCGGTGAAGAAGATCATGCGCGCGGTGACGGATGCCGACGGCGAGGTGCGCTTCGACCAGGCCGCGAAGCCGGGCCTGGCGAATCTGCTCACCGTCTTCGCCATCCTCGGCAACCGGTCGATCGACTCGGTGGTCGAGGAGTTCGCGGGTGGGGGCTACGGCACCTTGAAGAAGGCTCTCGCCGAGCTGGTGGTGGAGACGGTCGAGCCGATCCGCACCCGCACGCTCGAGCTGATGGACGACCCGGCAGAGCTCGACCGCATCCTCTCGGCGAACGCCGACCGCGCCGACGAGGTGGCCTCGGCCACCCTGGAGACCGTGTACGACCGAGTGGGCTTCCTGCCGCGTCGCCGCTGACCGGAGCCGGGCGCGCTGGACGCCGCTGACGGCGGGTGCGCGACGTGCGCGCCGCACCCGCCGTCAGCGCAGGTCGGCCGACGCGCCCACGATCTCCTCGCGCACGCGGCGGAGGTCTTCCAGCAGCGAGCCGATCAGGATCCAGTGCTGCACGTCGGGCACGAAGGCCTGCAACGGCGCCGTGAGCGCGGGTTCTTGTTCGAGGGACTCGGTGCCGTGCACCGGCTCGACGTGCTCGAGCACGAGCCGCAGATCGTGGGCCGCCCGGCGCAGCTCCTCGGCGATGGCGAGCGAGGTCGCGTCATCCGGGAGCGACGCATCGAAGTGATCGATCAGCGCCCTCGCCATGCCGAGCACCCGGTTGGTGACCACCCCGAGCCGGGTGAGCAGCTCGTCGTCGGTCGCGAGCGCCTCGCGGTTGGCCGAACGGCGCGGGTTGAAGCGCAGGCTCTCGTCGGCCGCTTCGACGGCCTTCTGGGCCTTGGCCTGCATGGGCCGGAGCAGCCTGGCCTCCACGAGCATGCCGGTGCGGAAGGCCTCGTCGGTGGGAGCGCTCAGCACGGTCGCGAGCGAGTCCATGGTGGCGGCGATCTCACGCCCCAGCGCGGTGACGGCATCGTGCGCCGGCTGCAGCGCGACGGGAGGGACGATGACCCAGTTCACCACCACGCCGATCACGGCACCGATGATGGTCTCGACGATGCGCTCGAACGCGTACCCGGGGGTCTGCGCCCCGATCGAGAGCACGAGCATGGCGCTGATAGGGATCTGCACCGTGGACGACTGGGGGAACCGCAGGGCCCAGCCGACCAGCAGTGACAGCACGATGGCGAGCAGGATGAGCCAGCTCGGCGCCCCGAAGACCAGCGACACCAGGTAGGCGACCACCACGCCCACGATCACGCCGATCGACCGCTCGACGGCCCGGCTCAGCGACTGGTTGACGCTCGGCTGCACCACGATGATGGCCGCGATGGCACCGAACACCGGTGGCTCGTCGGCCGCCACCAGGCTGCACACGATCCAGGCGACGACGGCGGCCGCCGCCGTCTTCAGCACCTGCAGCAACGGGGTGCGGGCGGAGGCCTGGAAGGCCCGCGCCGGTGCGAGGGATGCCCGGGCCGCGGCGGCCCAGCGGCCGGTACGGGGCTGGTCGGCAGTCACCCTCTCACAGTAGCCGGAGCATCCGGAGCCCGATGATCGAGCGGATGCCGCCGACTCAGAACGCGGTCGGCACGCTGCCGGTGGGCACGTTCTTCGCCGGGTCGACGACCTTCACGGCCACCGGGGTGCGCTGGCGGTGCTCGCCGAAGACCCAGACGCGGTAGAGCACGAACCGGAAGAGCGAGCCGAGCGCGAGGCCGATCACGTTGCCGGAGATGTTGTCGGCCAGCAGCGAGGTGAAGCCCATGAGGTAGTGCGAGACCCACAGGCAGGCCAGGCCGATGCCCGTGCCGATGACGCTGACGACGAAGAACTCGACGCTCTCGCGCAGCATGTCGGCGCGGCGGCGGTGGCGGAACGTCCAGTAGCGGTTGCCCAGCCAGTTCACCATGATGGCCAACGACGCCGAGATGAGCTTGGCGATGATGGGGCCCTCGTGCACGTTCGAGGAGTTCAGGACGGTGACCACGAGCAGGTTGAACACGGTCAGATCGACGACGAAGCCGAGTCCGCCCACCATGCCGAAGCGGAGGAACTCCATCATGAGCGTTCGAAGCTTCGAACGCGCGTCGGGGGTGCTGCTCATGGAAGATCTACCGTTTCTGATGTTCGTTGACCGAAGAGAACATTCTGTATCTTCCGGGCCAATGCTGAGCGTAACTGGGGAAAATGAACGGAAAGCGACGATACGCTTCTGAGCGCTCCCTCCAGGTGGGGCCCGATTGATTGAAGGACCTGTGGCCAAAACCATCGTCGTGATACCGACATACAACGAGATCGCCTCCATCGAACGCGTGATCGAGCGCATCCACGCGACCGTCTCCGACGGCCACGTCCTGGTGGTGGACGACAACTCCCCCGACGGCACCGGCCGCCTCGCGGACCGGCTCGCCGCCGCCGATTCCCGTGTGCACGTGCTGCACCGTACGGAGAAGAACGGCCTCGGGGCCGCCTACGGCGCGGGCTTCAGCTGGGCGCTGGAGAACGGCTACGACTACATCGTCGAGATGGACGCCGACGGCTCGCACCAGCCCGAGGAGCTGCCACGCCTGATCGGCCTCCTCGACAGCGGCGACGACATGGCGATCGGCACACGCTGGGTCGAGGGCGGCACCATCGTGAACTGGCCGCTGCACCGCAAGCTCATCTCGAAGGCGGGCACCTTCTACTCCCGCATCATGCTCCGCTCGCGCCTGCACGACCTCACCAGCGGCTACCGCGGTTTCCGTGCCGACGCCCTGCGAACGGTCGACTTCACCAGTGTGAACTCTCAGGGTTACTGCTTCCAGATCGAGATGGCGTGGCAGTTCGAGCGCTCGGGCGGCCGTATCGGCGAGTTCCCGATCACCTTCATCGAGCGCGCCGAGGGCGTGTCGAAGATGTCGACCGGCATCGTGGTCGAGGCGCTCACCAAGGTGACGCTCTGGGGTCTGTCGGGCGTCGTGGGCCGCGCCCCCGCCCGGCTGCCGCTGGCCGCCACCGCGGGCCGCTGAGCAGGATCCGCGAACGGGCCCCGACGGGGCCGCTGAACGGAATATCCGTCGCGCCCAGGCGTTGATGGTAGAACTAACACAAGTAACGTGCTCCGGGGTCAGTGAGATTCTGAACCGGCGGTGACAGTCCGCGAACTCCGAGGTCGCTCGAAAGGCGGCGTCGGGGTTGATCCGGTGGAATTCCGGAACCGACGGTGATGGCGAGGTCGTAAGGCCCCGTCTAGTCCGGATGAGAGGCAGCACGGGCGGTTCGCGATGCGCGCCGCCGGCGCTTCGCGCGCATCCCCGGAGACCGTCAGACGACGAGGACCGGATGAGCGAAGCCCCGAACACGCAGAGCGCCGAGAGCGCTGCGATGCGTCGCGCCCTCAGTCTCGCGCTCGGCGGTCCGCGGCACGGCGTGAACCCGCAGGTGGGCTGCGTCCTGCTCGACGCCGACGGCACCGTGCTGGCCGAGGGCCGGCACGAGGGCGCGGGCACGCCGCACGCCGAAGTGGCGGCGCTCACCGCCCTCGCGGGCTCCCACGGAGCCTCGGCCGCCCGCGGGGCCACCGCGGTGGTCACCCTCGAGCCCTGCGACCACCAGGGCCGCACCGGCCCCTGCAGCACCGCGCTGATCGAAGCGGGCGTCAGCCGCGTGGTGTACGCCGTGGCCGACCCCGGGGTCGCGTCGGCGGGCGGCGGCGAACGGATGCGCGCGGCCGGCATCGAGGTCGTCAGCGGCATCGAGGCCCCGGCCGTCGAAGAGGCCATCCGCCCGTGGCTCACGGCGATGCGCCTGCGCCGCCCGTTCGTGACGGTGAAGTGGGCCGCGAGCCTGGACGGTCGTGCCGCCGCCGAAGACGGCACCAGCCAGTGGATCACCGGGCCGGCCGCCCGCGCCGACGTGCACCTCAGGCGGAGCGAGGCCGACGCCATCGTGGTGGGCACGGGAACCGTGCTCGCCGACGATCCGGCGTTGACCGCCCGCGACGCCGGCGGCGGGTTGCTGCCGCATCAGCCCGCACCGGTGGTGCTGGGCCGCCGGGCCGTGCCCGACGATGCGCGCGTGCTCGCGCATCCGCTCGCCCTGCGCCGCTACGACGGCCCGGATCTCGACGCCGTGCTCGCCGACCTGTTCGCCCACGAGGTGCGGTCGGTGTTCGTGGAGGGCGGCCCGGCCCTCGCGAGCTCGTTCGTGGCCGCCGGCCTCGCCGACGAGCTGGTGGTATACCTCGCGCCCACCCTGCTCGGCGGCCCGCACCTCGCACTGGGCGAGGTCGGCGTGGGCACCATCGGGGCCCAGCGGCGGCTCGACCTCATCGACATCACCCGGCTCGGCGACGATCTGCGCATCGTCGCCCGCCCGCAGGACACCACGGCGGCCGCCAGCGGCGCCACGAAGGAGTAGACCGATGTTCACCGGAATCATCGAGGAACTGGGCGAGATCACCGCCCTGGAGCACACCAGCGACGCCGCCGTGATCACCGTGCGCGCACCGCTCGCCGTGAGCGACGCGAAGCACGGCGACTCGATCTCTGTGTCGGGGGTGTGCCTGACCGTGATCGACCGCACCGCCGACGGCTTCCGGGCCGACGTGATGGCGCAGACCCTGCGGATGAGCACCCTCGGCGACCTCGAGGCCGGCGCCCGGGTGAACCTGGAGCGGGCCGCCCGCGTGGGCGACCGCCTCGGCGGCCACATCGTTCAGGGACACGTGGACGGGACCGCCGAGGTGCTCGCCGTGACCCCCGGCGAGGCCTGGAGCGTGCTGCGGTTCTCGCTGCCCGACGATCTCGCCGCGCTGGTGGTGGACAAGGGCTCCATCTCGGTGTCGGGCGTCTCACTGACCGTGTCGTCGGTGTCGCCGCCCGGGGCGACGGAGGCCTGGTTCGAGGTGTCGCTCATTCCCGAGACGCTCAGCGCCACCACACTGGGCGCCCTCGCCGTGGGCGACCGGGTGAACCTCGAGACCGACGTGCTCGCCCGCCACGTCGAACGCCTGGTGGCCGTCGGACGGAGCGCATCATGACCATCTCGTTCTCCCCCATGGACGAGGTGCTCGCGGCACTCCGTGAGGGCAAGCCGGTCATCGTCTCCGACGCCGCCGACCGCGAGAACGAGGGCGACGCCATCATGTCGGCCGCCCACGCCTCCCCGGAGTGGATCGCCTGGATGGTGCGCAGCACCTCCGGGTACCTCTGCGCCCCCATGCCGGGTGCGCTCGCCGACCGGCTCGCGCTGCCCCTGATGGTGGTGAACAACGAGGACACCCGGCGCACGGCCTACACGATCACGGTCGACGCCGCCTCGGGCATCACCACCGGCATCGACGCGCACGACCGGGCACGCACGCTCAACCTGCTCGCCGACCCGGCGTCCACGCCCGCCAGCTTCATCCGGCCGGGCCACGTCGTGCCGCTCCGCGCGGTCGACGGCGGGGTGCGGCAGCGTCCGGGCCACACCGAGGCCGCGGTGGATCTGATGCGCCTGGCCGGGCTGGCTCCGGTGGGCGTGATCGGCGAGATGATGTCGCACGACGGCTCCGCCATGAAACTGCTCGAGCTGCACGAGGTGGCCGAGCGCGACGGGCTGCCCATCACCACCATCGCCCTGCTGGTCGAGCACCTGAACGGGCTCGACCGCAGCGAGCAGACTCCGGATGCCCCGCCGCTCCGCGTCACCCCGGATGCCCCGCCGCTGCGCGTCGAGGAGGCCGCGCGGGTCGACCTCGTGCCGGGTGCCGACGAGACCCCGCGGGTGCAGTTCGAGGTGGAGACCACGGTGCCCACCACCCACGGCTCGCTGCGGATGCGCGCGTACCGCGACCTCCTCACCGGCGCCGACCACGTGGCCATCGTGTCGGGCGACCTCGCCGACCCGCGGGGTCCGATCGTTCGGGTGCACTCGGAGTGCCTCACGGGCGAGGCGTTCGGCTCGCTCAAGTGCGAGTGCGGGCCCCAGCTCGACGCCGCCCTGGACCGGATCGCCGTGGACGGCGGCGCCGTGATCTACCTGCGCGGCCACGAGGGACGCGGGATCGGGCTGATCAACAAGCTCCGCGCCTACCGGCTGCAGGAGGACGGGTTGGACACCCTCGACGCCAACGTGGCCCTCGGCCTGCCCGCGGATGCACGGGACTACGGGGCCGCTGTGGCGATCCTGGGCGACCTGGGGGCTCCGCGCATCCGGTTGCTCACGAACAACCCCGACAAGGTCGCCCAGCTCGAGGCGCACGGCATCGAGGTGGCCGAGCGCGAGCCGCTGATCGTGGGCGTCGGCGACTTCAACCAGAACTACCTTGACACCAAACGCGACCGAATGGGACACGTGCTGCCCTCGGTCGGCCACTGACCGACGCCAACCGAACCACCCGAGAGGACACGCCATGAGCGGAGCAGGAGCACCCGAAGCGAACCACGAGCTCGACGGATCGGGGCTGAAGATCACCATCGTCGCGGGCACCTGGCACACCGAGATCACCGACGGCCTGCTGGCCGGGGCGCGCGCGACCCTCGAGCGGGCCGGCGTGACGGTGAGCGAGGTGCGCGTGCCCGGCAGCTTCGAGCTGCCCGTGGTGACGAAGGCCGTGCTGGAGGCGGGAGCCGACGCGGTGGTGGCGCTCGGCGTGATCATCCGCGGCGGCACTCCGCACTTCGAGTACGTGTCGGATGCGGCCACCTCGGGGCTGACCCAGGTGAGCATCCTCACCGGCAAGCCCGTGGGGTTCGGGCTGCTCACCCTCGACGACGAGCAGCAGGGCCTCGACCGGGCCGGGCTCCCCGGCTCGAAGGAGGACAAGGGCACCGAGGCCGCCGAGGCCGCCATCGTGACCGCGCTGGCCCTGAGGGCCATCCGGGGATAGCTGTACTGCTAGGGGGTGGGCTGGGCGCCGACCCAGGAGACCGAGGCGGCGGCGGCCGCCGAGGCCCCCTGCATGGCGGCCTCGGCCTCGAGACCGGCGGCGAGCGCCGCGGCCAGCGTGCCGCAGTAGCAGTCACCGGCGCCCGTGGTGTCGACCACCGCGGCGACCGGGGCGGCGGCGACCTCCACGTCGCCCCAGCGCGAGCCGCGCGACCCCAGCGTCACCAGTACCGAACGGGGTTCGCGCCCGTCGGCCGCGAGCTGCTCGTTCTCGTGCTCGTTCACCACCACGGGGTCGGCGAGGTCGAGCACGTCGGCCGGCAGCGTGGCGTAGGGCGCCAGGTTCAGGATGACGCGGGCCCCGCGGGCGGCGGCGAGGCGCACGGCCTCGGCCACCACCTCGAGTGACACCTCGAGCGACACCAGCAGCACGTCGCCGGGTGCCAGGGAGTGCAGGGGGGCCAGATCGGCGACGGCCACGCGCGCGTTCGCACCGGGCGACACGATGATGGTGTTCTCGCCCCGGGCGTCGACCGCGATGGCAGCATGCCCCGTGGACACGCCCGCGGTGCGCGCCACGTGGGTGGTGTCGATGTCGAACTCGGCGAGGCGGCGCAGGTACGAGTCGCCGGCGGCGTCGTCGCCCACCCGGCCCACGAAGCCCACCCGCGCACCCGCGCGGGCCGCGGCGACGGCCTGGTTCGCGCCCTTGCCGCCGAAGTGCTCGACGAGGTCTCCCCCGAGCAGCGTCTCGCCCGGCCGGGGGTGACGCTCGACCTCGACGGTCGAGTCGATGTTCAGCGAACCGAGAACCAGCACTGCGCCCACGCGGGCCTCCTTCACAAGACGTACCCCAGCATCCTATTCGCGGCGTAAAATGGCCCTTCGCGAGCGAACCTCGCCCCCTGCCGACGTCGGTCCTGCAGCGCCCGACCGGCGCTCGCTCCGGGCCTAGAAAACTCCACAGCCTTCTGAGAGACCTCCATGTCATCCACCACACTCGACGCGCCCAGCGCAACGCCTGCGAACACGAGGGGCCGCGTCATCCTGGCGAGCCTCATCGGCACGTCGATCGAGTTCTACGACTTCTACGTCTACGCCACTGCAGCGGTGCTGGTGTTCCCGACGTTGTTCTTCGCCAACTCCGACCCCACCATCTCGCTCCTGTCGTCGTTCGCCGTGTTCGGGGTGGCCTTCGTGGCCCGCCCCGTGGGTTCGATCGTGTTCGGCCACTTCGGCGACCGCATCGGCCGCAAGCGCACCCTCGTGGCGTCGCTGCTCACGATGGGCATCGCCACCGTGCTGATCGGCGCACTGCCCACCGGCCAGACGCCGGGCTGGGAGATCCTGGCCCCCGGGTTCCTGGTGCTGTTCCGCTTCTGTCAGGGCCTCGGTCTCGGTGGCGAGTGGTCGGGAGCAGCCCTGCTCGCCACCGAGAACGCCCCGGCCGGCCGACGCGCGATCTACGGCACCTTCCCGCAGCTCGGCGCCCCGATCGGGTTCATCATCGCGAACGTGGTGTTCCTCATCCTGAGCACCACGCTCTCGACGGAGGCCTTCCTCGCCTGGGGCTGGCGCGTGCCGTTCCTCGCGAGCGCCGTGCTGGTGATCATCGGCCTGTACGTGCGGTTCAAGCTCGTCGAGACGCCGTCGTTCCAGAAGGTGGTGGAGAAGGGCGAGGTGGCGAAGCTGCCCCTGGCCCGCGTGTTCAAGTCGAGCTGGCGGCCGCTCATCCTCGGCACGTTCATCATGCTCGCCACCTACGTGCTGTTCTACCTGATGACCACGTTCACGCTCACCTTCGGCACCACCGCCTCGTCGGTCGCGAACGCCCAGGCTGCGGCCGAAGCCGCCGGCAAGCCGTTCGACGCCGCGAACTTCGTGCCCGGGCTCGGTTACGGGCGCAACGAGTTCCTCATCATGCTCGTGGTCGGCTGCGTGTTCTTCGGCATCTTCACCCTGGTCTCCGGCCCCTTGGCCGAGCGTTTCGGCCGCCGCATGACCCTCATCTGGACCACCATCGCCATCGCCGCCTTCGGCCTGCTCTTCGTGCCGCTGTTCGCCGGCGGCTTCGTGGGCGTGATGACCCTGCTCATCGTGGGCTTCACCCTGATGGGCCTCACCTTCGGCCCGATGGGATCGCAGCTGCCGGAGCTCTTCCCGGCGAACGTGCGCTACACCGGCTCGGCCATCAGCTACAACGTCGCCTCGATCCTCGGTGCCGCGGTGGCGCCGTTCATCGCGGTGGCGCTCTGGCAGGCCGCCGACGGCTCTCCCGCCCTCGTGGGCAACTACCTCTCGCTGATGGCGCTGATCACCCTCGGTGCGCTCATCATCAGCACGGAGACCCGCGACAAGGAGTTCGACACTCGCCTCAGCTGAGACGGGGCGGGGAATCAGGCGGGGGAACGCTCCGGCGCCCTCAGCGGGCGTGCGGCGAACACGGATAGAAAGAAGACCATGTCCCGAACCTCCTCCGCGCGCGGTCGCGGCCGCAGCCGCACGCCCGACGACGGGCCCCGAGCCCGCTTCAGTCAGTTACTGCCGTTCCTGCTGGAGCACAAGAAGGTGCTCGGCGTCGTGGTGGCCCTGAGCATCGTGGGCGCGGCCGCGAGCCTCGCCCAGCCGCTGCTGGTGAGCCAGGTGATCACCGTGGTGCAGGACGGCCGCTCGCTGGACATGCTGGTGTGGGCCCTGATCGGGCTCGTCGTGGTGTCGGGGCTGATCAGCGGCTTCCAGCACTACCTGCTGCAGCGCACCGGTACCTCGGTGGTGCTCTCGGCCCGCCGTCAGCTGGTGCGCCGGATGCTGCGCCTGCCGATCAGCGAGTTCGACACCCGGCGCACCGGCGACCTGGTGTCGCGCGTCGGCTCCGACACCACGCTGCTCTACGCGGTGATCACCCAGGGCCTCGTCGATGCGGTCGGCGGCTCGCTGGTGTTCGTGGGCGCCCTGATCGCCATGCTCATCATCGACCCGGTGCTGCTCGGGCTGACCGTGCTCGTCATCGCCGCATCCGTCGTCACGGTGGTGTCGATCTCGGGCCGCGTGCGGGTGGCCAGCCGCAAGCAGCAGGAGAAGGTGGGCGACCTGGCGGCGGCCGTGGAGCGCTCGATCAGCGCCATCCGCACGGTGCGCGCCTCGAACGCCACCGAGCGCGAGATCGCGGCCGTGGAGAAGGATGCGCAGGGCGCCTGGGAGATGGGCGTCAAGGTCGCGAAGATCTCGGCTCTCGTGGTGCCGATCGCCGGCATCGCGCTGCAGGTGTCGTTCCTCGTGGTGCTCGGGGTGGGCGGGTTCCGGGTGGCGTCGGGGGCGATCACCATCGCGAGCCTGGTGTCGTTCATCCTGTTCCTGTTCATGATGATCATGCCGTTGGGGCAGGCCTTCGGGGCCATCAACTCGGTGAACCAGGCACTCGGTGCACTCGGCCGCATCCAGGAGATCGTCGACCTGCCGGTCGAGGGGCAGGACGACCGGGCCCTCGCCGCGAAGGCCGCTCCGGGGGCGGCCTCGGCCGACGCACCCGCCATCGAGTTCGACGACGTGCACTTCGCCTACGCGGCGGCACGGCCCGTGGAGCCGGCTCAGGCGGTGGCAGCCGGTGACGACGCGGCCGCAGCCGCATCAGCTGCCGGCGCTGCCGGCGCGGTCGACCCCGTCACCGACGGCCCCGCCGCCGTGCCCGGGGTGCTGCACGGCGTGTCCTTCGCCGCCGAGCGCGGCCGTCGCACCGCCATCGTCGGCCCCTCCGGGGCCGGCAAGTCCACGATCCTCGCACTGATCGAGCGGTTCTACGACCCGGCGTCCGGCGCCGTGCGCTTCGGCGGCGTCGACGTGCGCCGTCTCGATCGCGACGAGCTGCGCGCCCAGATCGGCTACGTGGAGCAGGACGCTCCCGTGCTCGCCGGAACCCTGCGGCAGAACCTGTTGCTCGCCACCCCCGACGCCACCGACGAGCAGTGCATCCGGGTGCTGCACGAGGTGAACCTCGGCGAGGTGCTCGAGCGGTCTCCCGAGGGTCTCGACGCAGCGGTGGGCGAAGACGGCGTGATGCTCTCGGGCGGCGAACGCCAACGGCTGGCCATCGCGCGCGCACTGCTCGCAGCTCCCCCGGTGCTGCTCCTGGACGAGTCGACCTCGTCGCTCGACGGCCTGAACGAGCAGATGCTGCGTGAGGCCATCGACGCCGTGGCCGAGAACCGCACGCTGATCGTGATCGCGCACCGGTTGTCGACGGTGGTCGACTCCGACCAGATCGTGGTGGTCGACCACGGCCGTGTGATCGGCGTCGGCACGCACTCCGAACTCGTGGCCTCGACGCCGCTCTACCGCGACCTCGCGAAGCACCAGCTGCTGGTCTGACCCCCGCCTGCCGGCTGCTCAGCGGCGCCGGTAGGCGGACCGGGGCGCGTCGAGTCCGAGCCCCTGCTCTTCGAAGGCGTGCACGATGGTGCCGTCGGGGTCGAACTGCCAGCCGATGATCCGCCACCCCCGGGTGCTCACCGTCACCGTCACGTCGCCCACGGTGCCGGTGCTCGGGAGATCGACGGGGCCCTCGAAGTACCAGCAGACCGCGTCGCGGAGTTCTTCAGGGGTGGAGATGACGAGCCCATCGGTGGTTCGGTATTCGAACGAGTCGATGGGTCGGTCATCGAAGATGCGACGCTTGTCGCCGAAGAGAACCGCTCGGTAGGGTGCGAGTTCGTCTGCGCTCTGCTGACTCGCTCTGGTGAGCATCCCGGAAGCGGCAGCGAACAGGGTGGCCATCCTCGCGCCGAGATCTCGCACGGTGATCGGCGCACCGTCGAGGATCAGCACGTGGCCCGACGCGGTTTCGGGCACCGATGCGTGCAGGTCGTCGTAGCCGCCCTTCTCTCTGAGGAGTGCCTCAGCGGCCATGACCTGGCTCTGGTCGAACGGCGCCTGGGCGGTGACGACGTCGTCTTCCCAGGTCATGATGAGCCGCTCGGCGCGATCGAGGAACGCGGTGAGCTTCGCTGTCGCCTCGGGGTCGAGCGCTGCGGCGTCGGGTTCCGGCGGTTCGGTTCGGAGCGCATAGACGTGATCGATCGTCAGCTCGTTCGCGGCCGAGACGGGATCGCCGTACACGGGCGCGGTGACGGCGCCGTGGGGGCCGTCGAGGTCACCGTCGATGATGGCCTCGGTCGGGATGGCCGAGCCGGTCCACGGGTCTGCTTCCACGACCTCGGGCGCGACGATCCGGCCCGCGTGGATCGTGAGGGGGACGGTCCTGGTCACGACGTTGTCTCGGACGAGCTTGATCTCGTAGGGGCCGTCGTGAGCATCCAGCAGGTACCAGTCACCGCCCCACCCGCTGGCGGCGAGGTTGTTCCACCCGCGGACGACGTCGAACGTGGCGACGATGACGTGGCCGACGACGGTCCCGTCGTTGGCGGTGAACGCTTGGCGGCTCTCGACCAGGGAGGCGCGAGCGATGCGGGTGCCGTCGTGGAAGCAGTGGGCCTCGAGCCGATGGACGTCGACGTCTCCCTTGAGGTAGGTCGTGATGACCAGCGGAGGGGCGTCGGGTTCGTCGATCGTGTCGAGACTGATCAGAGCTCGGGTGAGGCGCCAATCTTCATTCACGGCGAACCGGTGGTCGCCGTCGAGCTGGGTGACCGCCAGGGCGCCCTCGTGCAGCAGCACCCCCACTCCGTCGAGCTCGGAGACCAGCCGCAGCGTGAACGGCGCCGTACCTGCCACATCGATGTCGTCGTCGATCTGGCGACGCAGCTCGACGGTGGCGGTCTGCCCCTCGGTCAACTCGGGTGCCTGGGTGCGTTCTTCGAACCACGCTGCACCGTCGGGTCTGGCCATGGCCCAGACCACGTCGGCGCCGGCAGGGGCCGGACCGGACAGCACCACGGTCAGCCGAGGGCTCCACCCCTCGGGCCGGTAACCGCCGGCCGTGCCGACCCCTGCTCTGAGCTCATGTTTGATGATCGTCACCATTGAGCAATCGTCATCTATCGCGGGGCTGGGCGCAAGTGCTCGTCAGCCCTTCGGGGTCGACCGCCGCAGTACCAGGAACCCGACCACCGCGGCCACGAGGGTGGGAACCAGGCTCCAGGCGGCGATGCCGACCGCCCCGGTGTCGGCGAGCCAGGTGCCGACCAGCGGCCAGCTGTCGGTGAGCGTGACCAGCGCGACCGCTCCGAGCAGCACGAGGGTGAGCCCCGCGAAGAACACGAGCATGCCGTTCACGCGCCAGCGCTGGTAGATGGTCGCCACCGCCGCCCCGACGAAGAAGCAGAACAGGAACACCGCGAAGAAGACCAGGAATCTCTGGAACCACGGCGCATCCTCACCGCCGAAGTAGAGCACGGTGAACATGCGGCCGCCCAGACCCCAGCCGTCGGTCGCCTGCTCGATCATCGCGAGCACCGTGATGAACGCACTGTAGAGAGCCGACAGGCCCACGAAGGCGAGCGCGGAGCCCAGCCAGAAGTCGCGCCGGGTGACGCTCATGCCGAGCGCGTAGGGGAACGCGAACGCCACCGCCTGGGCACCGAGGACGATGGCGTAGACGAACACGTAGAACGACGCGCCGCTGTACTGCAGGCCCTCGAGGGTGTCGGCCCGGTCGGCCGGGTCGGTGACGGCGCGGAGGATGAGCCACCAGATCACCAGGTTCACGAACAGGATGAACAGCAGGATGGCCGCGGGGATGATGAAGACCTGCAGCCGGTTGACCACGTGCAGCCGGGCGACCGGCACGATGCGGCCACGGCCTGCGGCGCCGGGGCCGGCCGGCCGGGTGGTGGGGGTGTCGACGGCGGTCATGCGCTCTGCTCGATTCCGGTGAGGGCGCCGGTCTTCTGCACGACCAGCTGTTGAAGGGATACGGGGGCGAGTTCGAGTCCGAGCTCGGAGGCCTCACGGCGTTCGGCCGGGTCGAGCCGGCCCACGGTGACCGAGGCGAGACCGCCGAGTTGATCGCGGTGCAGCACCTCCCGTGCGGCGACGAAGGAGTCGACGGCGGCGCGGGTGCCCACCACCGTGGTGGCCGACCCGCGCAGGTTCTCGGCGTCGTCGTCGACGATGATGCGGCCCTGATCGATCACGAGCACGTGCTCGAGCAGGTTGGCGACCTCGTCGATCAGGTGCGTCGAGAGCACGACGGTGCGCGGATGCTCGGCGTAGTCCTCGAGGAGGCGGTCGTAGAAGATCTGCCGGGCCACCGCATCCAGCCCCAGGTACGGCTCGTCGAAGAACGTGAGCGGTGCCCGGCCGGCGAGCCCCACGATCACGCCCACCGACGAGAGCTGCCCGCGGGAGAGCTTCTTGATGCGCCGGTTGGTGGGCAGCCGGAAGTCGTCGATCAGCCGCTCGGCGAACGCCTGATCCCAGTTCGGGAAGAACCAGGGTGCGGTGGTGAAGACGTGCTTCGGCTTGAAGTCGTCCGGGTAGCGCTGGCTCTCCTTGATGAAGCTCAGCCGCTCGAGCACGCGGGCGTTCTCCAGCGGGTTCTCGCCGAACACCCGGATGCTGCCGCGGGTGGGGAACTCCTGCCCCGTGAGCAGCTGCATCAGCGTCGTCTTGCCGGCGCCGTTGCGGCCGAGGAGCCCCGTGATGGTGTTCTCCTCGATGGCGAACGAGACGTCGGCCACCGCGTCGACGGATCGATAGTGCTTGTGGAGGCCCTCGACCTCGATGACGGCGGTCATTCGCTGCTCCCCTCGCGGATCATCTGCACGAGCTGCGCCTGGGTGATGCCGAGCTTCCCGGCTTCGGCCACCAGCGGCTGCACGTACTCGTTCTGGAACTGGCGGCGCCGCTCGGCGATCAGCCGATCACGTGCACCCTGTGCGACGAACATCCCGATTCCCCTTTTCTTGTAGAGGATGCCCCCGTCGACCAGGAGGTTCACCCCTTTGCCCGCCGTCGCCGGATTGATGCGATGGAAGGCCGCGAACTCGTTGGTCGACGGAACCTGCGTCTCTTCGGGCAGGGTGCCGGCGACGATGTCGTTCTCGATCAGCTCGGCGATCTGCACGAAGATGGGCCGCGAGTCATCCACGACCGCTCCTCGTTGGTTCATTACTCATGTAACTAACCAACCAGGTGCGGATGCCCGTGTCAAGACCTCCGTGCAGCAGCGGCCCCTCAGGGAGCGCAGTCGTAGAGGTCGTTCACGTCGACCTGCGACGACGTGACCGTGCTGCAGTTCGCCTCGACCCACTGCTCGATCTCGCTGGACGCCGTGGTGGAGACGCCGGCGCCCTGCGCGCCCTGGCCGCCGAAACCGCCCTGGCCGCCGATGGCGGTGGTGGCGAGCACGTAGCGCAGGTCGCCGTCGGCGACGAGCTGCTGGAACTGCGCGAGCGTGGGCACGGGGTCGAGGCCGTTGAAGCCGCCCACGGGCAGCACCGAACCGCCGTCGGTGGCGGTGATGATGCTCGCCGCCGCCTGGGCTCCGAAGGTGGCCACGAGGTACCGGGCCGAGCCCTGGTTCTGCTGCAGCCACGCGAGGGTGGTGGCGTCGAGCGAGCCGCCGAAGCCGCCCACACCGGATGGCCGGGCCGTGGGGGCTGCGGCACCCGGCCGCCCGCCACCGTCGCCAACCGCGCCCTCGGCCCCCGCGCCGCCGCCCCCGGGCCGCGCGCCGCCGAAGCCGCCGGCCGCGCCACCCCCGAAACCGCCGCCCCCGAAGGAGGAACCAGCGCCGGCGATCGGATTGATGGAGTTCTCGTGGTTCATCGCATCCAGCGACCACGCGGCGGGCGTGAGCACGAGGGCGGCCGCGGTCACCACGGCGAGCCAGCGCGCATCCGGAACACGGGCCCCCGCACGACGGCGACGCCGCACCACCAGCAGCACGCTCACGGCGACCGCCAGCACCGCCTGCCCCACCGCGACGGGGTAGAGGTAGGCGGGCTGGTAGAGCCCCACGGCGAGCGCCGTGGCCGAGGCGGTGAGCACGAGCGCAACCTGCGGCCAGACGAGGCCCGCCCGGCGTGCGGAGGCGAAGGCCAGCCCCACCAGCAGCGCGAGGGGCACTGCGAGCGCGGCCGTGTAGAACTGGTGCATCCCGGCGACCGCCGAGAACATCGCGAGGAAGGTGATCAGCCACGCGCCGAGCAGCACGGTGAGCGCCCGCGTGCGGCGCTCGACGAGCCACAGCACCACCACGGCCACGAGCGCCGCCGGGATGAGCCAGGCCACCTGCGGAGCCACCTCGGCGTTGAAGAGCCGGAGGGCACCGGCGTCGCCCGAGAAGGGCGGCGTGAACGAGCGGTAGGCGTCGGAGTCGGAGGTGGCCGAGAAGCGCCCGAGGCCGTTGTAGCCGAACACCATCTCGAACGGGTTGTTGCTCTCGGTGCCCCCGATGTACGGGCGGCTGCCGGCCGGCACGAGCCAGACGATCACGATCCACACCAGCGAGAGCGCCAGGCTGATCGCGCCGGCCACCCCCACGTGCAGCAGCTTGCGGCCCCAGGGCTGCCGCGTGCAGAGGTACCCCGCGGCCAGCGCCGGCCACACCGCCCACGACTCGAGCATGTAGAACTGGAACCCGAGTGCCACGAGGGCGCCCGCCACCACCAGCCAGGCACCGGATGCGCGTTGCACCGCCTTGGTCGCCGCCCACGCCACGAGAGCCAGCGCCAGCACGAAGAACGACTCGGGCTGGTTGCTGCGGGCCACCGCCGCCACGATGGGCGTGGACGCGACCACCGCGCCCGCCACCAGCCCGGCCCCGGGGCCGAGCAGGCGCTTGGCCGTGAACGCCACGACGAGCACCGCGGCCACCGTGGCGATGGCGTTCGGTGCGTTCACCGACCAGGTCGAGAAGCCGAAGAGCTTGACGAAGGCAGCCGGAATCCAGAACGAGCCGGGGATCTTGTCGAGGGTGACGGTGCCCGCCGGGTCGAAGGCGCCGAAGAAGAAGTTCGACCAGCTGCGGCTCATCGACAGCGCGATGGCGGCGTAGTACTCGCTGCGCTGGCCGGCCTGCAGGGCCCAGAGGGTGATGAAGCCCGAGGCCGCGGTGAGTGCGGCAAGGCCCAGGGCCCACGGGGTGAGGAGTCGGCTGCGCAGGGCTTTCACGTCGGGAGACGCTACGCCGCTGCGCTGAACCGGTGCCCGGGGGAGCCTATGGCGCCGCTATGAGCGGCATCCCGCTCCCCCAGGCCCGACCGGTCAGCCGTTCGGGATGAGGGTGTACTTCGTGGAGAGGTACTCGTGGATGCCCTCGAAGCCGCCCTCGCGACCGAGGCCGGACTGCTTGACGCCGCCGAACGGGGCGGCGGCGTTCGAGAGCACGCCCACGTTCAGCCCCATCATGCCCGTGTCGAGCTTCTGGATCATGCGCTGACCGCGGGCCAGGCTCTCGGTGAACACGTAGCTCACCAGGCCGTACTCGGTGTCGTTGGCGAGCCGCACGGCCTCGTCCTCGTCGTCGAACTCCACCACGCTCACGACCGGGCCGAAGATCTCCTCGCGCAGGATCTCGCTGTCGAAGGGCACCCCGGTGACCACCGTCGGCTCGTAGAAGCTGCCCGGGCCGTCGACCCGATGCCCGCCGGCGACCAGGGTCGCACCCCGGCCCACGGCATCCTGAACCAGCGCGTCGGCCTTGTCGACCGCCTTGTCGTCGATGAGCGGGCCGATGCCCACTCCTTCCTCGGTGCCGCGGCCGATCCGCAGGGCCCCGACCTTCTCGGCCACCCGGCGCGAGAACTCCGCCGCCACGCTCGAGTGCACGATGAACCGGTTGGCCGCGGTGCACGCCTGGCCGATGTTGCGGAACTTCGCCGCCATGGCGCCGTCGACCGCCTTGTCGAGGTCGGCGTCGCCGAACACCACGAACGGGGCGTTGCCGCCGAGCTCCATCGAGGTGCGGAGCACGTTCTCGGATGCCTGCTTCATGAGCGTGCGGCCCACCGGCGTCGAGCCCGTGAAGCTGAGCTTGCGCAGCCGCGGGTCGGCGATGATGGGCTCGGAGACCGCGCTGGAGTGCGAGGTGGTGACGATGTTCAGCACACCGGCGGGAAGGCCCGCCTCCTCCAGCAGGCGCGCGACGAACAGCGTGGTGAGGGGCGTCAGGGCCGCCGGCTTCACGACCGCGGTGCACCCGGCCGCGAGCGCCGGCGCGATCTTGCGCGTGGCCATCGCGAGCGGGAAGTTCCACGGGGTGATGAGGTAGCACGGCCCCACGGGGCGCTGCGAGACGATCATCTGGCCGGTGCCCTCGGGGTTCGACCCGTAGCGGCCGGTGATGCGCACCGCCTCCTCGGAGAACCAGCGCAGGAACTCACCGCCGTAGGTCACCTCGCCCTGCGCCTCGGCGAGCGGCTTGCCCATCTCGAGGGTCATCAGGAGCGCGAGGTCGTCGCGGCGCTGCTGCATCAGGTCGAAGGCACCGCGGAGGATCTCGCCGCGCTGGCGGGGCGCCGTGGCGGCCCACTCCTCGGCCACGGCCACCGCCGCGTCGAGGGCGGCCATGCCGTCTTCGGGCGTGGCGTCGGCGATCGACTTAATCACGGCGCCCGTGGCGGGGTCGCGCACGTCGAGGGTGTCGCCGGAGCTGCTCGCCACCCAGGAGCCGCCGATGAAGAGGCGGTCGGGCACACCGGCCAGAAGTTCGGTCTCGTTCGTCACTGGAGTACTCCCTTGTCGTGGTTCGTCGTTCTCATCATGCTCCCGCCTGCTGCAGGGCCGCCGCCACCACGTCGAGCCCGTCGGCGATGAGCTCGTCGGAGATGGTGAGCGGGGGCAGGAAGCGGATGACGTTGCCGTAGGTGCCGCAGGTGAGCAGCACCACGCCGGCCGCGTGCGAGGCGGATGCGATGCGCGCGGCGAGCACCGCATCCGGTTCGCCCGTGGCCGGGTCGACCAGTTCGATCGCGATCATCGCCCCGCGGCCGCGCACGTCGCCGATGCGCGCATCCGTCGCCTGCAGAGAACGCAGCCGGCCGAGGAACAGGTCGCCGATGGCCCGGGCGCGCTCGACGAGCCCGTCGGCCTCGAAGCTGTGGATGGTGGCGAGCGCCGCCGCGCAGGCGATCGGGTTGCCGCCGTAGGTGCCGCCGAGGCCGCCCGCGTGGGAGGACTCCATGATCTCGGCCCGGCCGGTGACGGCCGAGAGCGGAAGACCGCCGGCGATGCCCTTCGCGGTGACGATGAGATCGGGTTCGACACCCTCGTGCTCGCACGCGAAGAAGTCGCCGGTGCGGGCGAAGCCGGTCTGCACCTCGTCGGCGATGAACACCACGCCGTTCGCGCGGGCCCACTCGGCGAGCGTCGGGAGGAACCCTTCGGCCGGCACCACGAAGCCGCCCTCGCCCTGGATGGGCTCGATCACGATGGCGGCGAGGTTCGCGGCGCCGATCTGCTTCTCGATCTGCAGGATGGCGCGGCGGGCGGCCGCGGCACCGTCGCCGGCCACCTCGGCACCGCTGAGCAGCCCGTCGCGGTAGGGGTACGACATCGGCGCCCGGTACACCTCGGGGGCGAACGGGCCGAAGCCGCTCTTGTAGGGCATCGACTTGGCCGTGAGCGCCATGGTGAGGTTCGTGCGGCCGTGGTACCCGTGGTCGAAGGCCACCACGGCCTGCTTGCCGGTGAAGTGCCGGGCGATCTTCACGGCGTTCTCCACGGCCTCGGCGCCCGAGTTGAACAGGGCGGTGCGCTTGTCGAAGTCGCCCGGGGTGAGGCGGTTCAGCGCCTCGGCCACCGCCACGTAGCCCTCGTACCCGGTGATGGTGAAGCAGGTGTGGGTGAACTGAGCCACCTGCGCCGTGACGGCGTCGACCACGGCGGGGGCGCTGTTGCCCACCCCGGTGACCGCGATACCCGAGCCGAAGTCGATCAGCGTGTTGCCGTCGACGTCGCGCAGCACTCCCCCGCCCGCCGCCTCGACGAAGATCGGCAGGGTGAGTCCGACGCCCTTGGGCACCGCGGCCGACTTGCGCGCGAGCAGCTCGGTGGAGCGCGGCCCCGGGATCGCCGTGACCAGCTCGCGCTGCTGCCGCAGGGTGGGACCGCCGACGATCGGGTTCTCGGGAGGTGCGATGGTCATGGGCGATCCTTCCAGGCGTTTCGACGACGCTATCCGGTACCCGACGCGCTCTGCGCTGCCAGATCGGCAGATCGGTTCCCAGCTGCTGCCAGAACGGCGGCTATGGTGAGGTGTGCCCACCGATCTCGCCGCCATCCTGAAGCTGCCCGAGCTCGCCCTCGAACTCGTGACGGATGCCGGCTCCCCACTGCCGGCTGTGGACTGGGCGCACGGCTCCGACCTCGACGACCCGTCTCCGTTCCTCGCGCCCGGCCACCTGCTGCTCACCACCGGCCGGCAGTTCGACGGGTACACCCCCCTCGACTACGCGGCCTATGTCGGCCGGGTGGCCAGGGCCGGCGTGGTGGCCATCGGCTTCGGCACCGAGGTGCTCCGCGAGGGCACGCCCCCCGAGCTGGCCGACGCGTGCCGGGATGCGGGGCTGCCGCTCATCCTGGTTCCGTATCGCACGCCGTTCATCGCCGTGTCACGGGCGATCGCCGATCGCGAGGCCGCTTCCGCGCGGGCGAGGGTGGAATGGGCGCTCTCGGCCCAGGACGCCGTGGCGCGGGCCGTCGGCCGCGGTGGTCTGAGCGCCGCAGTCGATGCTGCGGCCGGCCTGCTCGACGCCGAGATCTGGGTGCTCGACGCCGACGCCGCGGTTCTCGAGCACGCGGGATCGACCGACCACGGTGGCGCGGTCGACCCCTCCGGGGAGGTCACCGAAGCGGCTGCGGAGCTGCTGCGGCAGAGGCGCCGGGCGCGGATCGCGCACGCACACGGTCCGGCGACCCTGCGACTGCAGACCCTCGGCTCGTCAGGCCGCCATCAGGGCGTGCTCGGGCTCGCCCGGGTCGACGCCCTCGACGCCGCCGACGAGTCGGTGGTGACCACTCTCACCGCTCTCGCCGAGCTCGCTCTCGAGCACGCCGACGACCTGAGGCTCGGCCACCGCTCGATCATGGAGCAGCTGTTCCAGCTGCTGCGCGACGGCCGGGTCGACCTGGTGCGCCGTGCCGCCGAGGTGCTGCGGATCGACCTGCCCGCCGAGTCGTTCGTGGTGATCGCGGCCGAGTCGTCGGCGGTCTCAGCACCGTTCCGCGACTCGCTGGAACGGCGGTCGTCGGGGCGCGGCGGCCGGTTCGTGGTCGCGGCCGGGCCGCACCTCCACCTGATCGTCGACGAGTCGGCCGCCGCGGCCGACCGCCTCCTGTTCGACGCCCGCTCGGTGTCGGCCGGAGTCTCGGAGCCCTCGCGCTGGAGCGAGCTCGACGTGGCGGTGACCCAGGCCGTTCGGGCGCTGGACGGCGCCCCGGCCGGCCGCTCGGCCGACTTCTCGGCGCTCGTCAGCCGCAGCTTCTTCGGGTTGCTCGCCACCAGCCCGGTGGCCGAGGTCGCCCGCGCCCGCCTGGCCCGGGTGCGCGGGATGCCCGACGGCGACGACCGGCTCCGGGCCGCCGAGGTGTGGCTGCGGCACAACGGGCACTGGGAGCCGGCGGCCCGCGAGCTGGGCCTGCACCGGCACAGCCTGCGCCTGCGGATGGAGTCGCTCGGCGACGACCTGGGTCTCGCCCTCGACGGCTTCCAGGGCCGCGCCGAGCTCTGGGCGCTGCTCGCCGCCACCGATCTCGACGACAGGCCGCCGGGAGCGGCCGCTACTTCTCGACGTGGTCGGACGTGATGAGATCGGCGCCCGCGTGCGCGAGCTCCGCGATCGCCGCACGCGACGCATCCGGTGACACCCCGGCCACCAGGTCGGTGATGATGCGCACCTTCCGGCCGTGCTCGATCGCGTCGAGGGCCGAGGCCCGCACGCAGTAGTCGGTGGCCAGGCCCGCCACGTCGATCTCGGTGACCCCGTTGGCGTCGAGCAGGTCGTGCACGGTGCCGCCCTCTTCGGTGGTGCCCTCGTAGATGGAGTAGGCCGGCTCGCCCATGCCCTTGCGCACGTGGTAGTCGATGGCGCGGGTGGTGAGCTCGTCGTGGTACTCGGCGCCGTGGGTGCCGGCCACGCAGTGCACCGGCCAGGTGGTCTCGAAGTCGGGCTCGCCGTCGGCGAAGTGCCCGCCGTTGTCGTTGTCGGGGTCGTGCCAGTCGCGCGAGGCGATCACGAGCTCGTACGCATCCGGATGCTCGGCCAGCATGCGCGAGATGCCGTTCGCCACCGCGGTGCCGCCCTCGACCCCGAGCGCACCGCCCTCGATGAAGTCGTTCTGCACGTCGATGATGAACAGCGCCTTGGCCATCGCCCGCCTCCCGCTCGTGGGTATGTGGGGCCAGTTTAGGTGTTGGCCAGGTTGCCGCCGCACTCGTAGACACCCGTGACGAGCGCGTCGATCGCGGTCTTCGCGCTGTCGCCCACGTCGTCGAGCGCGAACACGGCGAAGGTGAGCACGGTGCCGTCGGCCGCTTCGACGATACCCGAGAGAGTGTAGCCGGTGTCGATCCAGCCGGTCTTGGCGATCACGTGGCCGGCCGCGGGCGAATCACCGTAGCGCCCCGCGAGGGTGCCGCTCCGGCCGGCCACCGGCAGGCCGTCGCGGATGACGCCGAGCGAGCCCTCGCGGTTCTGGATCTTCACGAACAGCTGGGTGAGGAAGGCAGGTGACACCCCGTTGAGGTCGCTCAGACCGGAGCCGTCGACGATCGTGAGCCCGGCGGTGTCGAGCCCGTAGCCCGCCAGCGCCTGGGGGATGGCGGTGTTCAGCGCGGCGAAGTCGTTGCCCACGCCGAGCTTCACGGCCACCAGCCGGGCGAGCATCTCGGCCTCGGTGTTGTCGGAGCGCAGCAGCGCATCCGGGATCATCGTCGACACCGGGGCCGAGAGCACCTGGCCGAGTTGCGGTGCACCGGCCGGGGCCACGCCCTCGGCGAGGTTCGCCTGCGGAGCGCCGAGCGCGAGGGCGAAGGCCTGCCCGGCGCGCAGCACGGCGTTCTCGCTGCGGGCCGACACGTTGGCCGAGGGGTCGGCGCGGTCGCCGTCGACCTGCAGCCCGGTGACCTCGGAGGAGTAGCCGTCGTAGAGCTCCTTGCGGTTCCAGCTCGACTGCCAGCGGTCGCCCGAGAACACCGAGGCGTCCAGCACGATGCTCGTGATGGAGGTGCCCGCGGTGGCCGGGTCGGCATTCCAGGCGGCCAGCGTCTGGGCAGCGAGGTCGGGCAGGCTTGCCGCATCGGTGTAGATGTTCGAGCCCTGGCTGGCCAGGGTGATGTCGCCGCCGCCCACCAGCACGACCTGGCCGGGCACGCTGCCGCGCACCACGGTGGTGGGCACCCGGTGGTCGGGGCCGAGCACGGCCAGGGCTGCGGCGCTGGAGAGCACCTTCATCACGCTGGCGGTGCGGGCGAAGGTGCTCGCACCTCGGTCGAACAGGAGCTCTCCGGTGGTCGCGTCGCGCACGGCGCCGAGCATGGTGCCGAGCCTCGGGTCGGCGGCGAGGTCGGCCACCGAGCAGGTGCGCACCGGGGCCGGGGCTGCGACGGCCTGCGGCACCGCGCGGGGGTCGGCGGTGGGCGTGGGTGTCGCCGCGGGCTCCGGCGTCTCGGTGGGGGTGACGGATGTCGCGGGCGCCACGGCTGCGGCCTCGGGGCGTTGCGCGGCCCCCACGGCCGCTCCGGCACCGAACGCTCCACCACCGAGCAGTGCGAGCGCGACCGCGGCGGCCCCGACCGCCCAGGCCGTGGGGCGGCGACGGATGCGGTCGCGGAGGGTCACTCGGGCGGCAGCCGGGGCGGCGGCGGGGCTGGCCGGGGGGCTGGCGGGGGCGGCGGCCTGATGGCCGGCCGCGGCTGCCGCGGCGGCTTCGGCCGCAGCGCGGGCCTCGCGGCGCGTCGACGGCACCTCGGGATCGGGCATCCCGCCATGCTACCCCCGAGCGGGTGGCAGGGCCCGGAAACAGGCTCCGCGCTACTCGCCCGGGTAGGCGAGGCCGATCTGGCGGCGCACCTCGTCGAGCACGCCCATGATGGCCACCGACTGGGCCACCGGGAGCAGGGGGCTCTCGAGCTCGCCGGCCGCGAGCATCCGCTCGAATTCCAGCGCCTGGTACTGCATGCCGCGCGAGGCCACCGGCTGCTCGAAGCGCTCGAGCACCTCGCCCGAGGCGCTCGTGACGGTGAAGGATGTGGGCTCGTACCAGGTGCGGTCGAGCTCGATGCGCGCTTCGGTGCCGATCACGGCCGCCGTCACGGGGCCCGCGGCGTCGATGGCACTGTGCGTGACCGACTGGCGGCCGCCCTCGTGCTCGAAGATGATGGCGGTCTGCTGGTCGACGCCGGTGTCGCCCAGGGTGGCGCTCGCCAGCACGCGCGTGGGAACACCCAGCACGTCGATGGCGAACGACACCGGGTAGATGGCGAGGTCGAGCAGGGCGCCACCGCCGAGCGCCGGGTTCTTGATGCGGTGCGCCGGGTCGGCGGGCAGCTTCTGGTTGTGGTCGGCCAGCACGGTGCGCACGTCGCCGATGGTGCCGGCGGCGATGATCTCGCGTAGCCGCACCATGTGGGGCAGGAACCGCGTCCACATGGCCTCGAGCACCGCGACGCCCGCCGCCTGGCCGGCCTCCTGGATGCTGCGCGCCTCACGGGCGTTGATGGTGAAGGCCTTCTCGACCAGCACGTGCTTGCCGGCTCCGATGGCCAGCAGGGCATTCTCGGCGTGGAAGGTGTGCGGCGTGGCGATGTACACCACGTCGACTTCGGGGTCGGCCACCAGCGCCTCGTAGCTCGCGTGAGCGTTCGGGATGCCGAACCGGGTGGCGAAGCCGTCGGCCGACTCCTGGCTGCGCGAACCGACGGCGGTGACGGTGAGGCCGGCGGCCTGCAGATCGGTGGTGAACGACTGGGCGATACCGCCCGTGCCCAGGATGCCCCAGCGAACCTTCTCCGACATCGTCGTCTCCGCTCTCCGAGTCACCCCGTAACGGGCAGAAGCCCGGATCTCCGGGCTTCTGGGGGTGATACGAGGGCCGCCTCCGGGAATCGAACCCGGGACCTATTCATTACGAGTGAATCGCTCTGCCGACTGAGCTAAGGCGGCCTGGCCTCGCTGACGCGCGAGGCACAGCAACAAAGCATAGCCGATCCCGAACCACCCCGCGCACCGGCCGTGTGGCCGCCGATGGCTCAGCGCGCGGTGCCGGCCGCCGGCTCGGTCATGCCTGCTGGCACTGTCACCGGTGACTGCTCGAGCGTTCCCGCCACGACACCCCGCGCCAGGTCGAGCGTGCGCCGCAGCACCCTCGGCAGCGGTTCGTCATCGGGATGCGCCAGCCACTCCACCCAGGCCGCCCGGGCGAGCGACAGCACCAGCACCCCGTACAGGCGGGCGCGCTGCTGCAGCTCGGCCTCGGCAGGGGCGCCTGCGGAAGCCTCGTGCCCGGCGGCCCGCGCATCCGCCTGCAGCCGGCGCAGCACCGACTCGGCGATCTCGGTCTCGAACGAGCGGATGCGATCCATCCGCAGGGCCGAGATCTCGGGGTACTGATGGATCAGCGATCGTCGCAGCTGATGCAGTTCGGGGTCGAGCGTGCCGTCGGCCTCGGTCTGCGCCGCCATGATCTCGATCAGATCTCCGAGCGGATCGCCGCCCGGCGACGCGGCCTCGAAGCCCCGCGCCACGTCTCCGCTGAGCAGGATCGGCAGGTCGCCGGTGAGCGAGGCCTCCTTCGACGGGAAGTAGTTGAAGAAGGTGCGCGGCGACACCCCCGCCTCACGGCTGATGTCGTCGACCGTCACCTGGTCGAGGCCCTTCTCGGCGGTGAGCCGGAGGGCCGCGACCTGGATGCTGCGGCGGGTGGCCCGGCGCTTCCGCTCACGCAGGCCCGGCTCGGCATCGCTCAGCTGGTGCATTGCGGGTCGTTCGCCGGCACGGTTCCCTGCAGGAAGTAGGCGTCCACCGCATCCGCCACGCAGGTGGAGGAGTTGTAGGCGGTGTGACCGTCGCCCTGGAAGGTGATGAGGTGGCCGTCTTCGAGCTGACCGGCCAGGGCCTCGGCCCACTTGTACGGGGTGGCCGGGTCGCCGGTGGTGCCCACCACGAGGATGGGGCCGGAGCCCGCCGCGGTGACGGGGGCCGGAACGCGGCGGCTGGGGTAGGGCCACTGCGAGCAGGTGACGTCGCCGTAGGTCCAGTACGGGCCGACGGTGGGCGAGGCGGCCACGAGCTCCTTGTTCTGCTCGGCGATCACGGCCGGATCGGTGGCGGCCGGGTAGTCGGCGCAGCTGATGGCGTTGAACGACTCGATCAGGTTGTCGGCGTAGGTGCCGTCGGCGTTGCGGCTGTTGTAGGCGTCGGCCAGCTGGAACGCGACATCCGCCTGCCCGTCGCCCACGCTCTGGAACAGCGTGTCGAGGTAGGGCCAGTTGCCCTTGTTGTAGAGCGGGTAGAAGATCGCGGTGAGCAGGTTGGAGGCACCGAGCTCGCGGCCGTCGGTGGCCCGGATGGGGCTCTCCTCCACCTTGGCGAGCAGCTTCTGGATGCCGGTGAGCGCGTCGTCGGCCGAGCCCGAGAACCAGCAGTCGCTGCGGGAGGCGCAGTCGTCGAGGTAGTTCTTGAGCGCCTGCTCGAACCCGGCCGCCTGCGAGATGGAGATGTCGAAGCCGCTGGACGCCGGGTCTTCGGCGCCGTCGAGAACCATCCGGCCGACCTTGTCGGGGAAGTTCTCGGCGTACTCGGCCCCGAGGAAGGTGCCGTAGGAGTAGCCGAGGTAGTTCAGCTTCGGGTCGCCCACCACGGCGCGCAGCATGTCGAGATCGCGGGTGGTGCTGTCGGTGTCGATGAACTGCAGCAGCGGCCCGGTGTTCTGGGCGCACTTGTCGGCGAAGCTCTTGGCCGAGGCGGTGTAGGCGGCGAGCCATTCCGCGGAGCCGCGCTCCCCCGGGATGATGTCGTAGAGGTAGGCGTCGCGCTCGGCATCGGTGAGGCAGTGCACCGCGTCGGAGTGACCGGTGCCGCGCGGGTCGTAGCCGATGAGGTCATAGCCCTGCTGGAGGGAGGGATGCGCCGCGTAGTCGGCCGACTGCTGCACGAAGTCGTAGGCCGAGCCGCCTGGGCCACCCGGGTTCACGAACAGCGTGCCGAGCTTGGTGGAACCCGAGGTGGGCTTCTTGATGAGAGCGAGTTTCACGGTGTCGCCCGAGGGGTTCGACCAGTCCAGCGGCGCGGTCGCGTCGGCGCACTGGAAGGCGCCGCCGCACGAGCTCCAGGTGAGGGTCTGGCCGTAGAAGGGCTGGAGATCGGCGGGCACGTCCTCGGCCGTGGGCGTCGACGTGGTGGGCGCGCTCGTCGACCCCGCCGAGCCGCCGCCCGTGAGGCCGTCGGTGAACCAGGTGCTGCAGCCCGACAGGGCCACGAGCGCAGCGGTGGCGATGGCCACCAGCGCGGTGGCGCGGCGAGCGGAGCGGGAACGGAGGGGACGACTCACGGAGAGACCTTTCGTGCGGAGGCGCGGCCGGCATCGGCCAGCGTGATGAGCATGGCCTCGAGGGAGAGGGCCGGAGCGACGTTCGCCGCAATCCTCCGCCGGGCGGCGGCGATCGCGTCCATCGACGCGAGAGTCGATGAGGAATCGTTACCGGCCGCGACCTCGCGCACCCGGCCGACGATCGATTCGTTCACGAGCTCGACCGTGCCGGGCGCGCCCAGCTGAACGAGCAGGATGTCGCGGTAGAGCGAGAGCAGATCGGTGAGGATGCGGTCGATGCCGTCGCGGAGACTGCGGGTCGCCCGCCGCTTCTGGTCGTCCTCGAGCGCCTTCAGCTGGCCGCGGAGGGCCGGCGGCACCGCCTGACCGGGCTCCACGCCGAGCGAGCGCAGGGCGCCCGCGCGCTCCTCGGCGTCGCGCTCCTCGGTGATGGCCTGGGCGTCGGCGCCGGCGATCTCGAGCAGGCGGGCGGCGGCGCGAACGGCGTCGCCGACGGAGTGCACCCCGAGGGCGAGGTCGAGCGTCTCCGCGCGCCGCGCGCGCGCCTCGTCGTTGGTGGCGAGCCGGTGGGCCATTCCGATGTGGCTCTGCGACTCACGGGCGGCGCGTTCGGCCGTGGCCAGGTCGACCCCGTCGCGCTTGACGAGCAACGCCGCGACATCGGCGGTGGTGGGTACCCTGAGGCGCACCGAACGCACCCGGGAGCGGATCGTGGGCAGCAGATCGGCCTCGCTCGGCGCGCACAGGATCCACACCGTGCGCTCAGGCGGCTCCTCGAGAGCCTTCAGCAGCACGTTCGAGGTGCGCTCCTGCATGCGGTCGGCGTCTTCGATCACCACCACTCGGAAGCGGGCCACCGAGGGCGAGAACTGCGAGGCCGACACCAGCCGGCGCACCTCGTCGATCGAGATGATGACCCGTTCGGTGGCGAGCACCGCGAGATCGGGATGTGTGCGGGCCGCCACCAGCGTGCAGTCGGAGCACACTCCGCAGCCCCCGAAACGGCAGAGCAGAGCCGACGCGAAGGCGTAGGCGAGGTTGGAGCGGCCGGAGCCGGGCGGGCCGGTGATGAGCCACGAGTGCGTCATCGAATCGACGGAGCCGCTGGCCGGGCCCGCCTTCGTGGTGCTCTCGGCGGCCGCGCGGAACACCTCGATGGCGGCCCCTTGGCCGGTGAGGTCGTCCCAAACGGTCATGGCACCAATCTATCGGCCGCCCCTGACAGCTCGGTTCGAGCTCTCGCCGGCTCGGCGCGGCCGGCCTGTGGCCCGCGTCAGAGCAGGTCGGTGACGCGATCCCGGATGAGGGCGGCGATCGTCTCCGGCTCGGCTGTGGCGTCCAGCACGATGAAGCGCTCCGGTTCCCGCTCGGCCAGGGCGAGGAACGCGGACCGCACGCGGGCGTGGAACTCGCCCTTCTCGGCCTCGAGCCGGTCGAAGCGCTTGTTGGCCCCGTCGAGCCGATCGCGCGCGGCCTGCTCGTCGAGGTCGAGCAGGATGGTGAGGTCGGGCAGCAGCCCCTCGGCCGCCCAGAGCGACAGCTCGCGGATCTCCTCACCGTCGAGCACCCGCCCGGCGCCCTGGTAGGCGACCGAGGAGTCGAGGTACCGGTCCTGCACCACCACCTCGCCGCGCTCGAGGGCCGGGCGCACCTTGGTCTGGATGTGCTGGGCGCGGTCGGCCGCGTAGAGCAGCGCCTCGGCCCGCGGGGCGATGTGCCCCCGGCTGTGCAGCACGATCTCACGCACCTCGGCGCCGAAGTCGGTGCCGCCCGGCTCACGGGTGCGCACGACCGTACGCCCCTGCTCGTGCAGCCACCGCTCGAGCACGGCCGCCTGAGTCGTCTTGCCCGAGCCGTCGCCGCCCTCGAGCGTGATGAACAGCCCGGTCACGACGCGGGGGTGGCCTTCGCCCGGGCCGCCGCGGTGGTCTTGGCTGCCGTCGTCTTCGCGGCCGTGGTCTTGGCCGCCGTCGTCTTGGCCGCCGTGGTCTTGGCCGTCGTGGTCTTGGCCGCCGTGGTCTTGGCCGCCGTCGTCTTTGCAGTGGTGGCCTTGGCCGCCGGCTTCTTCGCAGCGGTCGCCTTGGCGGCGGGCTTCTTGGCAGCAGGCTTCCTGGCCGGAGCCTTGGCACGCGGCTTCGCCGGCCCCTTCGCCCGCTTGTCGGCGAGCAGCTGCACGGCCCGGTCGAAGTCGACCTCCTCCACCGTCTCGCCGCGCGGGATGGTGGCGTTGGTCTCGCCGTCGGTGACGTAGGGGCCGAAACGCCCGTCCTTCACCCGGATGGGCTTGCCGCTCACGGGGTCGGCTTCGAACTCCTTCAACGCACTGGAGGCGCGTCGAGCACCGTACTTGGGCTGCGCGAACAGTTCGAGGGCCTTGGGCAGGTCGATCTCGAAGATCAGGTCTTCGTTCTCGAGCGATCGGGTGTCGGTGCCCTTCTTCAGGTACGGGCCGAACTTGCCGCCCTGGGCGGTGATCGGCTCGCCCGATTCGGGGTCGTCTCCCACGGTGCGAGGCAGGTTGAGCAGGCGGAGGGCGGTGTCGAGGTCGATGCTCGCGAGATCCATCGACTTGAACAGCGACGCGGTGCGCGGCTTCGCCGCTGCGGTCTTCTTGGCCGGGGCCTTCTTGGGGGGCGCCTTCGTGCCGGCGGCGGCGGGGGCTGCCGCATCCGTCGACGGCGTGGCCGCATCCGGAGCCGGCTCGGGATCGAGCTCGGTGACGTAGGGGCCGAAGCGGCCGTCCTTCGCCACGATCTGCTTGCCGTTGTCGGGGTTGATGCCGATGACCCGGTCGGTCACCACGGGCGCGTCGACGAGTTCTTGCGCCTTCTCGGGGGTGAGCTCGTCGGGCGCGAGGTCTTGCGGCAGGTTCACCCGGCGCGGCGGGGCTTCGATGTCGCCCGAGGGGTCGAGCACCTCGAGGTAGGGGCCGTACTTGCCGATGCGCAGGGTGATGTCGTCGGTGATGGCCACCGAGTTCACCGCCCGGGCGTCGATCTCGCCCAGGTTGTCGATGACGCTTCGGAGGCCGGGGTGGCCCTCGCTGCCGAAGTAGAAGCTCTTCAGCCAGTCGACGCGGTCTTCTTCGCCGTCGGCGATCTTGTCGAGGTCGGCCTCCAGTGCGGCGGTGAAGTCGTAGTCGACGAGCTCGGAGAAGAAGTCCTCCAGCAGTCGCACCACCGAGAACGCCGTCCAGCTCGGCACCAGGGCCTGGCCACGCGGGGTGACGTAACCGCGGTCGACGATCGTGGAGATGATCGAGGCGTAGGTGGAGGGGCGGCCGATGCCGAGCTCGTCGAGCGCCTTCACCAGGCTGGCCTCGGTGTAGCGCGGCGGCGGCGTGGTGTCGTGGCCGGCGGCGGAGAGGTCGACGGCGGCGAGCACCTGACCTTCCGTGAGCTGCGGCAGCTTCGCCTCGGTGGGCTCGCTCGGCGCGTTGCGCTCCTCGTCGCGGCTCTCCTCGTAGGCGTGCAGGAAGCCGCGGAAGGTGATGACGGTGCCGGAGGCCGAGAACTCGGCCGTGGTGGGGCCGCCCAGTTCGGCGACCTCGACGGGGCCCGCCGCGATGGTGACGGAGGCCGTGGAACCCTTCGCGTCGGCCATCTGCGAGGCGACCGTGCGCTTCCAGATGAGGTCGTAGAGCTTGAAGTCGTTGCCGCGGAGGGAGCCCGACACCTCGGACGGGGTCTTGAAGACCTCGCCGGCGGGGCGGATGGCCTCGTGGGCCTCCTGCGCGTTCTTGCCCTTGCCGCTGTAAAGACGGGGCTTGTCGGGGATGGTCTCGGCCCCGTAGAGCTGGGTGGCCTGGGCACGGGCGGCGTTGATGGCCTGCTGCGACAGCGACGGGGAGTCGGTTCGCATGTAGGTGATGTAGCCGTTCTCGTAGAGCGACTGGGCGACGCTCATGGTCTGCCGGGCCGAGAAGCGGAGCTTGCGGGCCGCCTCCTGCTGCAGGGTCGAGGTGGTGAACGGGGCCGCCGGACGGCGGGTGTACGGCTTGCTCTCCACCGAGGTGACGCGGATGTCGACGCCGTCGGCCTCGAGGGCCGTCTTGAGCGCCGTGGCCGCGGCCTCGCCGAGGGGGATGGCCTTGCCCTTGATGGAGCCCGACTCGTCGTAGTCGCGACCGCTGGCCACGCGTTCGCCGTTCAGGCGCACCAGGCGGGCGTCGAAGGCGTCTTTCTCGGGAGCGGTCTCGGCGGTCTCACCGGGGGCGAGGGTGGCCGTCAAGTCCCAGTAGTTGGCGCTCGTGAAGGCCAGGCGCTCGCGCTCGCGGTCGACCACGAGACGGGTGGCCGCCGACTGCACTCGGCCGGCGGAGAGGCCGGGGCCGACCTTGCGCCAGAGCACGGGGCTGACCTCGTAGCCGTAGAGACGGTCGAGGATGCGGCGGGTCTCCTGCGCGTCGACCAGGGCGTCGTCGATCTGGCGGGTGTTGTCGCGGGCGGCTTCGATGGCCTCGCGGGTGATCTCGTGGAAGACCATGCGGTGCACGGGCACCTTCGGCTTCAGCACCTGCAGCAGGTGCCACGCGATGGCCTCGCCCTCGCGGTCTTCATCAGTTGCGAGATAGAGCTCGTCGGCGGAGGCCAGCGCCTTCTTCAGCTCGGCGACCGTCTTCTTCTTCGCATCCGACACGACGTAGTAGGGCTCGAAGCCGTTGTCGACGTCGACGGAGAACTTGCCGAGAGAGCCCTTCTTGAGCTCGGCGGGGAGGTTCTTGGGTTCGACCAGGTCGCGGATGTGACCGACCGAGGCAAGCACATCGAAGCCGTCGCCGAGGTACTGGGCGATCGACTTCACCTTCGTCGGGGACTCGACGATGACGAGCTTTCTCGGGCTGGGCACTGTTTCTCCTTATATATGCGATCTGTCAGGCACACCATACACACCCCTGACCGTGAGCCGCCTAATCGGTGGCCCGGTCTCAACCCGAACCGACCGGTGGGCTCGCTGATTCCCGGCTGAGCGCTGTCTCGGCGTTGCGTTGCGGCGGAGCGCGGCGGGTGGACAATGGAGATCGACCACTTCAATGACGAAAGGGCAGAGCATCATGTCGCCTGTCGACAAGGGCAGCTACACCGCCAAATTCACCGACGGCCCCCTCGAGGGCAAGACCATTCGAACCGACTTCACGGATGCGGGCGAGCCTCAGGCCCGGCTGAGCATCCCGGCCGCGTCGAGCACCAAGCAGTACCTGTACCGGCGGGCCTCCGGGCTCGAGTTCGCCGATTCCGACCGGCCGAGCGCGGTGGACTACCGCTACGTGGAGGCGGTCGTCTCCTGATCGTCGCCCGGTGACCTGCGGCCCTTCCCGACCTCGGGAGGGGCCGCAGCTGTCTGTACCCGCGGTCGCGGCCACGCGGCCGCCTCGGCGTGGGGAGCCGGTGGGCCGGCCCTCGCCTGCGCCGAGACCCCGAGGCCGGCGATGGATGTCGAGACCGTCACCGTCACCGTGCCGTCACCGGCCACCTCACACGAGCCCAGGTCGACCGCGAGCGCGGCGGCCACCGCTTCGGCCGCCTCACAGGGCACTCCCGGCAGCCGGCCCGACGAGGTGTCGGCGGCGGCGAGCGCCGCCGCATCCGCCGCGCCCTGCAGCCGCTGGTGGGCGGCGAGCGCTGCGCCGAACGGCGCGAACCCCACCACCGCGGCGCACATTGCCAGCACGAGGGCTACCCCGAGCACCGACCCGCCGCCGTCTTCGGTGGCCAGCCCCACCCGCGCCGTGCCCCGGTGTCGGCCTACTCCGCCGGCAGCGAGTGCGGGTCTGTCGGCGCGCACCCCGCGACTCATGGTGGTGGCGTGGCGGTGTCGTCGAGGGCGCAGCCTCGGCCCTCGAGGGCGAAGGCCGCTCCGACGCCGGTCGGCGAGGCCAGTGCCGACACCGTCACGCACACCAGCGGTCCGAGGTGAGCAGTAGCCGAGGTCGCACCCGGATGCGCGGCGGCCACCCGGGCCCCCGCGTCCTGCCCGCGGGCCACGAGCCGGGCGGCGTCGGCCGCGGCATCCGTGAGACGCACCTGCACCGTACCGAGCTGCAGCAGACCCAGCCCCAGCACGAGCACCATCGCGACCGCCGGCAGCAGCACCGCGAACTCCGCGGTCACCGACCCGTCCTCGCGGCGCACCCCGCCCCGCCACGACTCCTCCGGTGATGACAGAGCGCCGAACTCCTGGCGATCGGGAGTCGACCGCCCCTGCCCCGGCACGCGCCCCGGCAGGAACCACAGGTCAACCCGCTGTCGTGAGGGCACGGTGCACGAGATCGGTGAGCATTCCGCGCACGTCGTCGCCGCGGAGGATGACGAGCAGCAGCCCGGCGAACCCTACCGCCGCCAGCAGGATGACCGCGTACTCAGCGGTCGCGGCCCCGGCCTCGTCGCGGAGCGCTACCGCGACGCGATGCGCGCGACCCCGTCGGCCGCCGGCGGGAATCACGTACCTCGGGTCGAGCCCGGGGTCGAGGGCGGAGCGCCTCGATCGTGACGGCATCGCAGACGGGGCGAGGCCGGAGAGGTTCTGGTCGGTCATGGTGATCCTTTCGTTAGATATGAGAGAAGGGAGATCGGAGAGGGAGGTCACGGCGGACGTGCGGGGGGCTCAGATGACGCACGGTAGCGGGGAAGCGAATCAGGCGAGGAAGGCCGTGGGCAGAACACTCAGAAGAAGGGGCACGACCGCCAGGAGCACGAATGCCGGTAGCACGCACAACCCGAGCGGCAGCATGAGCCAGACGCCCAGCGCCGCCGTTCGGCGATGCGCCTCGGCCACCGCGTCGCGGCGGAGGCGCACGGCCTCTCGGCGCAGCAGCTCCGCCGGCGGGGCACCCGAACGCTCGGCCAGCCGGAGCACCCGGTCGAGCTCGACCGCGCCGTCCCCCGCTCCGGCCCGTGCGTGCCCGCCCGCAGCCCCAGCCGCGCCCGCAGCACCGCCCGCACCCGCAGCACCACCCGCACCCGCCCCTGCACCTTCCGCCCCAGCCCCACCCGCACCCGCACCCGCCAGGGCCGACGGGGCGAAGCGGGTCAGCGCCGCGACGGACATCGCGCGCGCCGCCGCCAAGGAGCCACCACCTGCCACGGCGACGGCGGTCAGGTCCAGAAGCAGCCCGGGGGCCACCGCAGTGCCCGCCCGCTTCACGAGGGCCCGGCTCCACAGCGCGCCCACCGCCGTCAGCAGCCCGCCCATCGCGAGGCACGCGAGCCCTCCGGCGGTGGTGAACAGGATGCGGAGGGTGTCGAGACCGAGCAGGTTGCCCGCCGCTGTGGAGACGATCGGAAGAGCCAGCACGAGGCGTGAGGTGGCGACCGGCGACGCCAAGGCCGCCGACGTCTCGCGTTCGGCCTGAGCGAGATCGCGGAAGGAGTCGGCCAGGTCGTCGAGGCACCGCGCCAGTGGTGCTCCCGCCTCGGTCGCCACCCACCAGGCGGCGGCCAGCAGCGGCCATCCGGCACCCGCCCGGCCCGCCGCTGTGCGCCCGCCTGCGGCGCCCGCCGTTCCCGCCGCACTCGAGTCGCCCGCCGCCGTCCGATCACCCACGCCTGCAGCACCGCGAGCGCCGTGATCGGCAGCCGCCACGGTCGCACGTGCTGCCGAGGCGATCGCCTCCGTCACCGGGGCGTGGTCGTCGAGGCGCGCCACCACGTCGTCGACGAACGGATGCGACGCCGACTCGGCGAGATACCGCCAGGCCTGCGTGGGGGTGACTCCCGCCCCTACGAGCGCCGCGAGACTGTCGACGACCTCTGCCATCCGGTCGGCCTCCGGCCGGCCACGGGCACCACGTCGACCGCTGGATCTCATGCCGGCTCCCTCCTGGTCATCGAGTGGTCGCCTCGGGCCTCGACGGAGACGGCCCTGCGGGCGTGGGCGTGGGCTTGGACGGGGCCGGAGGTCGCCGCGGCTGAACCGGTCGCGACGCCGTGGCGGCCGGCGCGAGCGCGACCTCGCGCACCACGAGCCGATCCCGCGCATCCAGAGCGAGCCGCCCGAAGCCCTCGATCTCCCTCCCTCGATCAGTGCGGCGCAGATGCACCACGAGCCCGATCGCGCTCACGGCCTGCCGGGCGATCGCCGAGGCATCGAGCCCCGCGAGCGCGCCCAGTGCCTCGAGGCGGGCCGGCACGTCGGCGATCGCGTTGGCGTGCAGCGTGCCCGCGCCGCCGTCGTGCCCGGTGTTGAGTGCCGAGAGCAACTCGCGGATCTCCGCACCCCGGCACTCCCCCAGCACCAACCGGTCAGGGCGCATGCGAAGGGCCTGGCGCACGAGCTCGGCCAGCCCGATACCGCCCGCACCCTCGAGGTTGGGCTGCCGCGCCTCGAGGGCCACCACGTGCGGATGTGCGACGCGCAGCTCGGTGACGTCTTCGATGACCACGAGCCGGTCGCGTGGATCGGCCCCCGCGAGCAGCGCTGCGAGAAAGGTGGTCTTGCCGCTGCCACCGGCCCCGGTGACCAGCACGTTCACCCGGTCGCCCACCGCCTGCTCCACGAAACGCCTCGCGGCGACGGCCGACGAGCCTGTGCCGAACACGCCCCGCCGCGCCAACGCGTCGAGGTCGGGCCTGTCGGAGCCGGGCACCCGGACCGAGATCGTGGTGCCACCGGCGGCGATCGGCGGCAGCACGACGTGCACGCGCACTCCCTCGACCTCCACGTCGACGCACGGCGAAGCCTCGTCGATGTGCCGGCCCCCGTGGGCCACCAGTCGCACCGCGAACGCCCGCAGCGCGTCTTCACCCGGGCAGCTCCAGCCGGCCTCGCGCACGGCTCCCCCGCCCCGGTCAACCCAGAGTTGCTCGTGGCCGTTCACGAACAGGTCGGTGACCGCCGGGTCGACGAGATACGGAGCCAGCGGCCCGAACACCCGGGTGGATCGACGCAGCCGCTGCACGTCGGTGCCCGGCGACGACGGAGCGTGCTCGAGGAGAACGGATGCGGAGTGTGGTTCGGTCATGCGCCGACGGTACGCAGGGGTGCGGCACGAGCATCCGGTCGCCGAGGTTTCTGTGCACAACAGCGGCGCGACGCCAGCAGTGGAGAAGAAGACGGAAGAGGGAGCAGTGACGCCGAAACCCGCTTAAGCCACGAACGCCCCGGCCGAAGCCGAGGCGCCCGTAAACAAGAAGGGGCGGCACCCAATGGGGGGAAGGGTGCCGCCGCAGCAACGCTGGATTGGGGGGAATCACTAGTGCGTTGCATCCGGGCACGAGGCCCGGTGATGATGAGTTTACTCGCTCGAAACACAACCTCAAATCGGCCCAGCGAATTCTCAGTGATCGACGCCGAGAAGGCCGGCACCGAGCACGTGCCGACACCAGGTGCAACCCTCCGCAACACCCGTGCAGTATCGTCGGAGACGGCCCGCCGGCCGACTGGTCTTCGCAAAGGAGCGACTCGAGACGATGACTGAGAACACCATCGACAACCTGCTGCACGAGACCCGGCGTTTTCCGCCGGCGCCCGAGTTCGCCGCAAACGCCGTGGCCACCGCCGAGCTCTACCGGCAGGCCGATGACCCCGAGGCGTTCTGGGCCACCCAGGCCCGAGAACTGCTGCACTGGCACAAGCCCTTCAGCGACGAGCGCACGCTCGACTGGTCGAACCCGCCCTTCGCCACCTGGTTCGACGACGGTGAGCTGAACGTGGCCTACAACTGCCTCGACCGCCACGTCGAGGCCGGCAACGGCGACCGGGTCGCGCTGAACTGGGAGGGCGAACCCGGCGACTCGAAGAGCTTCACCTACGCCGAACTCACCACCGAGGTGAAGAAGGCCGCGAACCTGCTGACCGCACTGGGGGTGAAGCAGGGCGACCGGGTGGCCATCTATCTGCCGCTCATCCCCGAGGCCGTCATCGCCATGCTCGCGGTGGCCCGCATCGGTGCGGTGCACTCCGTGGTGTTCGGCGGGTTCAGTGCCGAGAGCCTGCGTGCCCGCATCGACGACGCGAGCGCGGTGCTCGTCATCACGGCCGACGGCGGTTTCCGCAAGGGCAAGGCGTTCCCGCTGAAGCCGACGGTCGACGGAGCGTTGAAGAAGAACTCTGCGGGCGAGGAGAGCACGGTTCAGAACGTGCTCGTCGTGAAGCGCACCGGGGGCGACGTGGAGTGGGAGCAGGGCCGCGACCTCTGGTGGCACGACGAGATCGCCCAGGTCGACTCCGAGCACGTGGCCAAGCCGTTCCCCGCCGAGAATCCGCTCTTCATCCTGTACACCAGCGGCACCACGGGTAAGCCGAAGGGCATCCTGCACACCAGCGGCGGCTACCTCACGCAGGTGGCGTTCACCCACAAGAATGTGTTCGACCTGCATCCCGAGACCGACGTCTACTGGTCGACGGCCGACGTGGGCTGGATCACCGGCCACTCCTACGTGGTCTACGGCCCGCTCGCCAACGGCGCCACCGAGGTGATCTACGAGGGCACGCCCGACACCCCTCACCCCGGGCGCTGGTGGGAGATCATCCAGAAGTACAAGGTCTCCATCCTCTACGCCGCCCCCACGGCCATCCGCACCTTCATGAAGCTGGGCCGGCAGATCCCCGCCGAGTTCGACCTCAGCAGCCTGCGGCTCCTCGGCAGCGTGGGCGAGCCGATCAACCCCGAGGCCTGGGTCTGGTACCGCGACGTCATCGGCGGCGGCGTCACGCCCGTGGTCGACACCTGGTGGCAGACCGAGACGGGCGCCATCATGCTCAGCGCCCTGCCCGGCGTCACCACCCTCAAGCCCGGCAGTGCGCAGGTTCCCGTGCCCGGCACGAGCATCGACGTGGTCGACGACCGCTTCCGCTCCACCGACGCCGACCAGGGCGGTCTGCTCGTCATCACCCAGCCCTGGCCCAGCATGCTGCGCGGTATCTGGGGCGACCCCGAGCGCTTCATCGAGACGTACTGGTCGATGTTCGGCCCCACGACCTACTTCGCCGGCGACGGCGCCCGGCGCGACAAAGACGGCGACATCTGGCTGCTCGGCCGAGTCGACGACGTGATGAACGTGTCGGGCCACCGCCTCAGCACGGCCGAGATCGAATCGGCGCTGGTGTCGCACCCCATGGTGGCCGAGGCGGCCGTCGTCGGCGCCGCCGACGAGACCACCGGCCAGGCCGTCGTCGCCTTCGTCATCACGCGGGCCAGCCAAGCGGATGCCGCAGCAGCCGACGACGCGTCAGCCGTGCTGCGGGCTCACGTGGCCGCCCAGATCGGCGCCATCGCGCGCCCGCGCGAGGTGCACATCGTCACCGAGCTGCCGAAGACCCGCTCGGGCAAGATCATGCGGCGCCTGCTGCGCGACGTGGCCGAGGGTCGCGAGATCGGCGACACCACCACGCTCGCCGACACCATGGTGATGAGCGTGATCAGCAACACCCTCAAGTAGGCGGGTGCGGCGCCGTCGAATAGGCGGGTGCGGCGCCGGCGGGTGTGAACGAGTTCGCTTACGCGAACTCGGCGATCAGCTCCACCTCGACGGGCGAGTCGAGGGGCAGCACCGCCACGCCCACGGCCGAGCGCGCGTGCACTCCCGCGTCGCCGAAGACATCGGCCAGGAACTCCGATGCGCCGTTGATGACGCCGGGCTGGCCCGTGAACGACGGGTCGGAGGAGACGAAGCCGGTGACCTTGATGATGCGGGTGACCCGGTCCAGCGATCCGATCACGCTCTCGACCGCCGCCAGCGCGTTCAGCGCCGCCGTGGCCGCGAAGGCTTTGGCGTCGGCGGGCGACACGAGCCCTGAGCCCTCCCCCACCTTCCCGGTCTGGGCGAGTGCGCCCCCCACGAACGGCAGCTGGCCCGCCGTGAAGACGAGGTTGCCCGTGACGATCGCGGGGATGTAGGCCCCGGCGGGGGCGGAGACGGTGGGGAGCTCGATGCCGAGCTCGGCGAGGCGCACTGAGGTCTGAGACATGGCCCTACGCTATCGGCTCAGCTCTGCACGGGCCGCTTCAAATAGGCGACGAGACCACCCTCGGGCCCGGTGACGATCTGCACGAGCTCCCAGCCCTCAGAGCCCCAGGTGTTCAGGATGCCTGTGGTGTTGTGGATCATCAGAGGTGTCGTCACGTATTCCCAGGTGGGCACGGGCGCCCCTTTCTCGGCTTTTCTCATGGTTGTCGCTTACCCTGAATCTTATGTCTGCCTCGAAAGCCTCGGCTAGCGGTGTGGTCGGAGCCATTCTCGGCATCGTAGGTATGAGCGCTATCGCGGGCATCCTCGTCACAGCCATGGTCACGCCCGCTCTCGCTGTCACCGGTATTGCCGCGAACAACTCCATCGGGATGTTCGAGAACCTCCCGAGCTACATCAAGCCGGATGCGCTCGCCCAGAAGACCAACATCTACGCCACCAAGAGCGACGGTACGAACGTGCTGCTCGCCAGCGTGTTCGAGCAGAACCGCGAAGAGGTGGGCTGGGACCAGATCGCGCAGTCGGTGAAAGACGCCGTGGTCGCCGTCGAAGACCCGCGTTTCTACAGCCATGGCGGGGTGGATGTGGCCGCGACGCTGCGCGCCGCCGCCGGCAACGCCCTCGAGACCTCGTCGAGCGGCGCCTCGACCATCTCGATGCAGTACGTGCGCAACATCCAGGTGCAGAAGGCCGAGGCCATCCAGGACGAGGCCGAGCGCGACGCCGCCTACGAAGAGGCCACGAAGACGAGCATCGACCGCAAGCTCAAGGAGATCAAGCTCGCGATCGGCCTCGAGAAGGAGTTCTCGAAAGACGACATCCTGCTCGGGTACCTCAACATCGCTCCGTTCGGCGGACGGGTGTACGGCATCCAGTCGGCGGCCCAGTACTACTTCGGCGTGAATGCCTCCGACCTCACGGTGGCCCAGGCGGCCAGCCTCATCGCCACGGTGAACGAGCCGAACGGCCTGCGCATCGACGAGCCCGACAACGTGGCGGCCAACCAGGCCCGCCGCGACAAGGACGTGCTGCCGGCGATGCTCAAGGAGCACAAGATCACGCAGGCGCAGTACGACGAGGCCATCGCCACACCGGTCACCCCGAACGTGCAGCCACCCTCGACCGGCTGCCAGACCGCGAACCTGATCAGTGCCGGCTTCTTCTGCGACTACATCACCCGGATCGTGAAGAACGACCCGGCCTTCGGCACCGACGAAGACACCCGGTGGAACAACTTCAAGACCGGCGGCTACGACATCTTCACCACGCTCGACCTCGACCTGCAGAACTCGGCGGCGAACGCGATGAACGCCTACGTGCCGAAGTCGGGCGCGGGATTCGACCTGGGCTCCTCGCTCGTGACGGTTCAGCCCGGCACCGGCAAGGTGCTCGCCATGGTGCAGAACAAGGACTTCAGTGACGACCCCGAGGTGACGGCCACCAACGATGGCGCCTCGGCCATCAACTACTCCACCGACTACGCCTACGGCGGGTCGACCGGATTCCAGGTGGGCTCCACCTACAAGATCTTCACCCTCGCCGAGTGGCTGAAGACCGGTCACTCGCTGGGCGACATCATCAACGGAAACGCCGGCACGCTCAACCTCGCCCAGTTCCGCGACAGCTGCACCGGCGGCAACGGCGGCACCTACTCGGTGAAGAACGACGGGGGCTCGAACCCCGGCAACGTGACGGTGCTGCAGGCCACCGCCCAGTCGGTGAACCTCGCATACCTCCGCATGGCGCAGAAGCTCGACCAGTGCGAGATCCGCAAGACCGCCGAGGCCTTCGGCGTGCACCGCGCCGACGGCGGACCGCTCGGCGAGAACCCGGCCGACGTGCTGGGCACGAACGAGATCGCCCCGCTCACCATGGCCGCCGCCTTCGCCGCCGTGGCGAACCAGGGCACGTTCTGCACCCCGGTGGCCATCTCGCGCATCGTCGACTCCACCGGAGCCGAGCTGCCCGTGCCGCAGACCACCTGCAGCCAGGCCGTCGAGCCGAACATCGCCGCGGCCATGGCCACCGCCATGCAGGCCGTGCTGGCCGGCGGCGGAACGGCCGGCCTGTCGAACCCCAACGACGGCATCCCCCACCTCGGCAAGACGGGCACCACCGACTCCGAGAAGGACACCTGGTTCGTGGGCGCCAGCACCAAGCTGGCCACCGCGGTCTGGGTGGGCAACGTGGTGGGCACGGTCTCCATCCGCAACACCTCCATCATGGGAAACAGCGGCGGCAACATCCGTCACTACATCTGGAAGCAGTACATGACGGATGCGGACGGCAAGTACGGGGGCGACGCGTTCCCGGCGGCCGATTCGACACTGGTGAACGGCGTGAAGGTGGCCATCCCGAATGTGGCGGGCATGACCATCGACCAGGCCCAGGCCGCCATCACCCAGGCCGGCTTCGACTTCCAGGACGGCGGGCAGATCGACTCCACCCGCGCGGCCGGCGTCGTCGACTCCAGCTCGCCCTCGGGCAGCGCCAGCAAGGGATCGACCATCTCGGTCTTCACCTCGAACGGGCAGCTCCGCACCGTGCCGAACCTGGTGGGCCTCACGGCCGATCAGGCGAAGGCGGCCATCACGGGCGCCGGGATCGATGCGGGTCAGATCGTGTTCGACGGGCCCACCGGCAACGCCAAGGTGCAGTCGAGCAGCCCGGCAGCCGGGCAGCCCATCCGGGCCGGTTCCGACAAGCTCCGAGTCACCACGAAAGCCGGCTGACCCGGTGACCGCCCTCACACGGGCCGCCGCGGGCGCTCTGGGCGTCGCCGCGGCGGCCGGTGTCGGAGCGTTCGCTTACGGCTCCCTGATCGAACGCAACCGGTTCACACTGCGCACGGCGACGATCGACGTGCTGCCTCCGGGAGCCGCCGACATCCGGATGCTGCACCTCTCCGACCTGCACATGGCTCCCTGGCAGGAGCACAAGCAGGAGTGGGTGCGTGACCTGGCCCGCCTGAAGCCCGATCTGGTGGTGGACACCGGCGACAACCTGGGGCACCGTGACGGGCTCACCGGTATCCGCTCGGCGCTCACCGCGTTCGACGGCATTCCCGGCGTGTACGTGAACGGGTCGAACGACTACTTCGGCCCGTCGTTCAAGAACCCGTTCCGATACTTCCTGGGTCCGTCGAAGCACAACCGCACCGAAGAGCACCTCGACACCCCGGCGCTCGAGGCCTTCTTCGGATCGCTCGGCTGGAAGAGCCTGAACAATCGCGCCGAGACCATCGAGGTGAACGGCACGATCATCGACTTCTTCGGAGTCGACGACCCGCACCGCCGCTTCGACCGCCTCGAACGCATCCCGGGAGCGCTCGACGACCTGCGGGAGGACGACGACCGCGGCCCCCGCGTTCTCATCGGGGTGGCCCATGCGCCGTACCAGTACGTGCTCAACTCGTTCGTCACCCACGGCGCCGCGGTGATGTTCGCCGGGCACACGCACGGTGGACAGGTCTGCGTGCCGGGCTTCGGGGCGCTCGTGACCAACTGCGACATCCCGCGCTCGCAGGTGAAGGGGCTCAGCCTCTGGCGTCACGGCTTCCACTCGGCGTACCTGAACGTGTCGGCCGGGCTCGGAACGTCGATCTACGCGCCGGTGCGGTTCGCCTGCGCGCCCGAGGCGACGCTGTTGACACTCACTGCACGCAGTTCCTGACCGTGGTCTCGGGCCGGAGGAATATCGGCTATTCTTGTCTAGTCGTCAGCCGCGTTCGTCGCGGCGATGAATCGGGGTGTGGCGCAGCTTGGTAGCGCGCCTCGTTCGGGACGAGGAGGTCGTGGGTTCAAATCCCGCTACCCCGACACACGAGAAACCGGCCAGGGCAGCTGCCCTGGCCGGTTTCGTGTCTCGCGTGCCCCGGCTCGCGTGCCCCGGCTCAGTGGTGGCCGAGCACCCCGTGCGACTCGTCGAGGTAGCAGGCGCCGCAGAGCGACTCGTAGGTGACGTCTTCACCGTCGATGGCCACCTGCTCGCCGTCGAACACGTAGCGCCCGCCGATGGTGCGGGCGTTGAAGATGGCCTTTCGGCCGCACCGGCAGATGGTCTTCAGCTCTTCGAGGCTGTGCGCCACCTCGAGCAACCGGATGCTGCCCGGAAAGCCCTCGGTCTGAAAATCGCTCCGGATGCCGTACGCCAGCACCGGAACTCCGTCCAGAATGGCGATGCGCAGCAGGTCGTCGACCTGGGCCGGGCCGAGGAACTGCGCCTCGTCGACCAGCAGACAGCTCACGTCGACTCCGGAGTCGCTGCGCACCTGGGCGCGCCGGGCGGCGAACTCACTCCGCACATCCGTGGAGGGTGCGATGAGGAAGTCGGCGTCGCGGGTGACGCCGAGCCTCGACACGATCTGCAGGTCGCCCTTGGTGTCGACGGACGGCTTCGCGATCAACACCTGCTGGTCGCGCTCCTCATAGTTGTAGGCGGCTTGGAGCATTGCCGTGCTCTTGCCGCTGTTCATCGCCCCGAATCGGAAATACAGTTTCGCCACCCGAACACCCTATGCCCCGTACGGCGGAGCTCGGCCGGACGCCGGTGTCGCCGCGGAGTGGCGCGGCGCGAAGCGAATTACCAGCCGAAATGCAGGCAATTCGACGACTGCGGGGCGACTATGTACTCATCAGTTCGAACCCGAATTGCACACCGGCCGCAGATCCCCCATCCGGCGGCTGGTCAAGCGGTCGGTCGTGTGGCTCCCCATCCCCGCGACCGGCCGCTTCTTCTGTATCGGGCCGGTCTGTGTCGGGCCGGTCTGTGTCGGGCCGTTCCGCGTCGGGCCGTTGAGCTCTCCGCGATCTCGCGGTCAGAACAGCGTGGGCTGGCCTCCGCCGCCGGGCTGCAGACTGGGCAGCGAGACCTCGTCGGCCTGGCCTGGGGGCAGCACTCCGCCGGTGGCCGCTGAGAGCCGCGCCCGCTCGAGGCCGTGCCGTCGGACGATCGGGCGCATCCGCTCGGCCAGCCATTCGCGGTACGCCTTCGGGGCGTAGGTGCCCGCCGAGTAGAGGCGCTCGTAGGGTGCGACGAGTTCAGGATGCTCGCGACCGAGCCACAGCATGAACCATTCGCGCACGCCCGGCTTGAGATGCAGCGCCGAATAGGCCAAGCTCGACGCCCCCGCCTCGGCCGTCGAGCGCACCGCCCGCTCGAGGTGTTCGACGGAGTCGGTGAGAAACGGGAGCACAGGCATCAGGAGCACCTGGCAGTCGAGCCCCTTCTCGCGCGCGGCCGTCACCGTGGCCAGCCGGGCCTTGGTGCTCGGCGTGCCCGGCTCGATGGACTGCTGCAGCTCGTCGTCGAAGACGGCGATCGAGAGCGCAACCCGGGTGGGCACCACGCGTGACGCCTCGGCGACGAGATCGAGGTCGCGGCGGAGCAGCGAGCCCTTGGTGAGGATGGAGAACGGGGTGCCCGACTCGGCGAGGGCCCGGATGATCGACGGCATGAGCGCGTAGCGCCCTTCAGCGCGCTGATACGGATCGGTGTTGGTGCCGAGCGCGACGGCCTGGTGCTGCCAGGACTTCTTGGAAAGCTCTTTCGTGAGCACCTCGGCCACATTGACCTTCACGATGATCTGCCGGTCGAAGTCGTCGCCCGCGTCGAGCTCGAGGTAGGAGTGGGTGGGCCGGGCGAAGCAGTACACGCAGGCGTGCGAACAGCCGCGGTAGGGGTTCACCGTCCAGGCGAAGGGCATCGCGTTACTGGTGCCCGGCACATGGTTGAGTGCGCTTTTGGCGAGCACCTCGTGAAACGTGATGCCGGCGAACTCCGGCGTCTGCACCGTGCGCACGAGATTGCTGAGCCGCGCGAGCCCCGGCAGGGCGGCCTCGGCTTCGGAGTCGAGGGCCTGACCTGTCCAGCGCATACCGACAGTCGAACATACTTTCGAACGTGGTGCAAGACCGCCGAAGCCCGGGCCGGGGCTTCACGCCGCGGCGTACAGCTCCAGCGGCTGACCGTCGGGGTCGAAGAAGAACATCATGTCGCGGCCGGTGTGCGGATCGGTGCGGAGGTCTTCACACGGCACTCCTTTCGCGAGCAGCTCGGCACGGGCATCCGGAACCGAGTCGACCTCGAACGCCAGATGGCGGAGGCCGGTCGACTCCGGCCAGCTGCGGCGCTCGGGCGGATCGGGGAAGGAGAACAGCTCGATGAGGTACTCGCCATTGAGGGCCAGGTCGCCCATCCACGAGTCGCGTTCGGCCCGGTAGACCTCGCTCAGCAGGGTGCAGCCGAGCACATCGAGGTAGAAGGCCTTCGACCGCTCGTAGTCGGTGGCGATGATGGCGATGTGGTGCACGCGGTTGAGTCTCACGCCTACGAATGTAGCGGGCGACGGCGATGCGCCTGAAGCCGGCCGCGACCGATGTCGCCCGTTAACGATTTAGCGGGATGAGAGGACCCGATACTCTCATCCCGCAAGGAGCCGTCACGGTGCCTGTCATGTTGAGCCGTTACCCTTACGACCATGAAGCAGAACCGCTGAAGACGTCCCCGTTGCCCACACATTACACGTTCTGAGCGGTGTCTCCTACGCGGCGGGCGCCCAGCGCGACCCCTTGACACGGCGCCCCGGGCATGACATCGAAGTCACGCGTTTTCGAAACCTCAGGGCCGCAGATGGACCCCCAGCCGATGCAGCAGACACGCCAGCGCGACCCACAGCGCGAGCAGCGCGAGGGTGAACGGGAGCTGCCGCTCACCCCCGACCGCGAGTGCGTCGGCGATGCGATCGGCGAGGTTCGAGCCGTCGGCCTGCGGATGACGCAGCACGCTCATCAGCACGTGCGAGCCGAAGTACACCAGCAGGCTGTTGCGGCCGAGCGCGAGCAGCGGCCACGACAGCGCGGCGGTGACGCGACTCACCCGTTGCCGGTCGATGACCAGATGGCCGAGCAGCAGCAGGAGCACGGCGAGCGCCGCGGTGGCGAGGGCGAACGGCGGCGTCCACATCCGCTTCATCACCAGCGGTGGCGCGCCCCCGAGCCAGATCGGCACGACCACGGCGGCGACCGCGAGCGCCACGAACACACCGGCAGCCCCCAGCAGAGGCAGCACCGACCGACCGGGAGCCCGCACGGCCCGCAACCGGAGGAGCAGGTGCCCCACGGTCGCTCCGGCCGAGGCGCTCACCACGGCCCCGAGCAGCGCCATCAGGCCCACGGGATCGTGGCCCCACTCCCCCTGGTGATACACGTGGGCGGCGCCGAAGACCGCGACGTCGATGGTCGCCGACGGGTTGCAGCCGGGCACGAGCTCGCGGTCGGGACATCCGTTCGCCCAGAGCGCCAGCACCGTGGCATAGGTGGCCGCCGTCACCACCGTGATGACGAGCCACCCCCACCACGACCGTGTCACCAGGTGCAGCAGCCCGAGCACCAGCACCACCCCCGCGTAGAGCTGCAGCACCCCCGTGTAGACCCAGGTAGCCGGGTCGAACGAGTTCAGCACGATGGCGTTGTACACCAGACCCACCGCGATCAGGATGACGACGCGTCGCGCGAGCGGCCAGAACCGCACGCGTCGGTGCAGTGCGAAGGCCAGCCCGCAGCCGGTGAGCGTGACGAACACCGGGAAGACGAGGTCGAGCCCGTGCACCCCTTCCCACGCCGCGTGATTGAACCAGTCCTGCGTCAGCAGCAGCGAATTGACCGTCACGCTGACGAGGAGCATGATGCCCTTCGTCCAGTCCAGGCCCGCCACGCGCGCCGGTCGCGCCGGTCGCGCCACATCGTCAGTCATGCAGGTGAGGCTATCTCACTATCGGGCGTTACTCCCCCGTGGCCGCGCGTCGGGCGATGTCGTCGTGCGTGTACGCCCCCTGCGGGTTGCGCCCCGCACGGTCGCGCGCCAGCGCCGCGAGCAGGTGCCGCCAGTGCGTCGCCTTGCCGGCCCGGATGATGCGGCTTCGCAGCGTGTAGGCGTCGACCACGGCCAGCCGCGGCGCCCAGATGGGCCTCCGGCGGCGGTTCTCGATTCCCGCCGCCGCCGTGAGGTGCAGGAACGCCTGGGTGGTGCCGAGCGCACTCGCGAGATCGACGCCCGGGGCGATCGAGGGCAGCGAGGGGCGCGTGCCGTCGTGGCCGTCGCTGTTCATCGCCGCCAGTCCGCGCAGGTCGCTGTACGGGGGGATGTAGGGCAGGAAGCGCGCGAAGTCGACCTGCTGCTCGGCGATCTGCTCGAGCGACGCGTGCTCCGGCAGCCCCATGAACCGCTCGAAGGTGAACCCGCCCTCGGGTCGGAAAGCGGTGACGGTGGCCGCGAACCCCACGTTCACCACCAGCAGGTCGGGGATGCCGAGCGCCCGTGCGTGCCGGGCGATGGCCGTGCCGATCTCAGGATGCGTCGTCTCCGACTCGTCGAACACGAGGTCGCAGCCGGCGAGGAACTCCGCCGCATTCTCGGGGGTGACCCCGTCGCGATAGACGTGCACCACGGCACCGGGGTTGATGGCCAGCACCTCGTCGCGGAACACCTCCGCCTTCGGACGGCCGTAGGTTCGCGTGGTGGCACCCGGCACCCGGTTGGTGTTGGCGGGCTCGAAGGCTTCCGGGTCGGCGATGCTGAAGCTGCCCACGCCCATGCGCGCCAGCTTGCTGCCCACCTGATAGCCCACACCGCCCACACCGGCGATGGCCACCCGCGAACCGATCAGCGCCTGCTGCTCGGCCTCGCTCCAGAATCCGTAGTTGCGCGAGAATTCTTCGGCCTGCAAAGACCTCATCCGGTCTCGACGACCCCCGCCGCGACATCCGGGGCAGTGCCGTCGGCCAGCGCGTTCTCGCGCTGCACCCGGGAGATGCGACCGAAGTACTGCAGGTCTCCGTCGGCTGCGGCCAGCTGACCCAGGATGGTGGCGTTGCGCTCGGTGATGCACGCGGCCGAGCCCGGCAGATCGAACTCCACCGGGAGGTTGTAGTCGAGGTAGTGCTCGATGTAACGGGGCTCGCCGATGCGCCAGATGGCGAGCATGCCCGCGAGGTGCCGCTCGAGCCAGGGCTCGATGACGGCGAAGGTGCGGCCCACCTCGTGGGTGGAGAAGTACGACGACATCAGCGCGAACAGGTGCCACTGCACGAGCTCCTGCATGGCCACGCGCTCGTGCCGGGCGATCACGCGCGACACCTCGACACTGCCGGCGGGCAGCGGATGCTCGGCGAACAGCTCAGGACAGAAGTCCTCCACGGGCAGGGGGCGGTCGGTGCCGTCGGCGCCCTTGATGATGGTGCGGGCGACGCCCACGATCCGCACGCCGGCGGGCGAGTTCTCGAACACCGCGAAGGTGACCGAGCGCGAGTCGTCGTCGTCGCGGTCGAGACCGTCGTCGGAGAGCTCCGACGGGTCGAGCTGACCCGTCTGCTCCACGTACACCAGGCGCCGGAACTCGAGGTGCTGGCGGTAGGCGAGCTCGAAGCCGGGGCGGGCCACACCGTTCAGGGCGATGATGCCGGTCGCCAGGCGCGACTCCGGATCGCGGGTGAACGCGGGCGATCCCGCGATCAGGGGGATGACGGCGGCGTTGGACACCGAGCGATCAATACGTGACACCAGTTGGCCTCTGTGGATTCGCGTGGGTGTGTGGAATCGGGAGCACTGTGTGGTCCTCCGATTTTCACAGGAGTCGGGGTCGACCGGCGGGTCCGCTGGCGGTGGCTGCCGTAGACCCGAGCATAGAAGTGGCCCCCACGGGTTTGCAACTTGGGACGTGTTGTCCCAATATAGGATCGGAAGGGCGAATCGATGTCTGAGAACAGCTGGACGAGGTCCACCGGCGGTCGGCCACGAGCCCCGAAAGACGATGTGCGCACCGCCCTGATCGAGGCGGGTCTCGCCCGGGTTCAGGAGAACGGTCTCACCGTCGGCTTCGAGCATCTGTCGTTGGACAGCCTCATCAAGGAGGCCGGAGTGGCCCGCAGCGCGGTGTTCCGGGTGTGGGAGACGAAGGAGGCCTTCTTCGAAGACCTCCTCACCGAGGTGGCGAACCAGGTCTCGCCCGGCCGGGCCGACGAGGAGTCGCTCGTGGCCACCTGGGAGTACCTCGGCTTCCGCGCCGACGAGCTGCGCACGCCCGAGGGCCGCCGCCGCATCCTGGTCGACGTCACCGGTCTGGCCGCCGAACAGAACTTCGAAGCCGTCACCTCCTCGGTGCAGTGGCGCAGCTACGTGGCCCTGTCGTCGACGGCGCTCTCGTACGCCGACGTGCGGGTGCGCGAGCGCATCATCGAGGTGCTTCGCGACAGCGAGCTCGCCTTCCTCGACCAGATGGAGGTGTTCTACCGCAACATCGTTCCCGCGGTGGGCTACCGTCTGCGCCCCGACCTGAACGACGACTGGCGCCCACTGGTGGTGGCGGCCGCCGCCATCATCGAGGGCCTCGGCATCGCGCGCACGACCATCCCCGATCTCGTCGAGGCCCGCTACCAGGTCGACAACGAGGGCCGGCCGGCCGAGATCTCGCTGGCGGCCATCTCGTACCACGCCATGATCACGACCTTCATCGTGCCCGACCCGAACTACGACGCGGAAGCCGCCATCGCGCGCCTCTCCGGCGGCATCGACGAGATGCCCGTGGTTCAGCCGCGCAGCCGCGGCATCGACGACTGATTCACGGCCTCGGCTGATTCGCGGCTTCGGCTGATTCACGGCCTCGCCTGATTCACGGCATCGCCTGACGGGCAGATCCCGTCGTCAGTCGCGCGGGCGCTGATCGGCGAACAGCATCCGCAACGCGCCCGCCTCGACGGTGATCTGCGAGCGGCCGAACGCCGCGTTCATCACCGCGATGAAGCTGCCGTAGCTCCGTCTGGCCGCGGCCTCCCCGCCGGTCCACGGCGCGAGCACGAACACGCTGCGGTGGCCGCCCACCTCGGTGAGCCGAACCTCGACGACGCCCTCGTCGCGGCCCGGCCCGGCCAGCAGTGCCGTGACGAGCGCCCGCAGCGCGACCTTCTGCTCCGCACTCAGCGTCTCGGCCGACCCCGCCCGGTCATGCACGACGAGCTGCCCCGGGCGCCCCTCGACCAATCTCGTCAGCCAGGGCAGCCGCACCCCGGCGATGATCTCGGAACGCAACACCGCCGACAGCCGCCGCGCCTCGGCCGCATCGGCATCCGTCACCGCGCCCTGCGCGAGCACCCGGGCGAAGAAGGGCACCAACTCGGCCGAGAGCCGCGCACGGCCGGAGTCGCGCAGCATCTCGCGCACCCGGATGCCCACGCGGCGCGCGAGCCCGTGGCGAGCCCGCGCAGCCGCCTCCGCCTCGCGCATCAGCGCAAGACTCATGCGGTACGAGAACACCGAGGCCAGAGTGCCCAGGAGCACCACGGGGGTGACCGAGATGACGGCCGCCGTGAGCGGTGACACCTCGTCGGGCAGGAACGGCACCTCGGCCGCACTGGCCGCCCCCACCAGCACGGCGGCAAGCACCGTGCCGAGCGCGAGCTCGCGGCCGGGCCTGAACATGCTGAAGCTCAGGATGGTGACGCCCACCACGAACGGGCCCCAGGCGGTCCAGAGCACGGTCGACACGCCCCAGCTGCTCACCGCCGAGAGCAGATCGGCCGCCACCGCAGCGGCCACGGCGCCCGCGAACGCGGCCGCACCCGCACCGCCCACGCGCGTGCGCACGGGGTCAGTGGAACCGATGACGATCAGCCCGGCGAGCACGACGGCCGCCACGGCGGCGATGGCGAACCCCGGATGCACGATGAGCGGCCCGGCGGTGGCGGTGCGCGCCAGCGCCAGCACGGTGAACGCGATGGCCGACACCGAGAGCAGCGGATGCAGGGCCCCCGCCGCGATCGGAGCCTCACTCCGCGGAGCCTGCCGCCAGCTGAGGAAGCCGATCACGCTCCGCTGCGGCCACTCGCCCTGGTCGGCGGATCTGGGGCTCGAGGCCGCGGCCTGCGGGCGCCGGCCGACCTCTCGAGCGGGCGTCGCCGGCCAGGTGTTCTCGGGCGTCGGCGGCAGACTGAACAGGTAGGCCGTTCCCGAGCCGGCCGAGGTGAAGAGCTCGGTGCGCCCGCCCACGGCCTGGATGCGCGCGATGATCGACTGCCGCACCCCGAGCCGATCGGCCGGCACCGTCTCGGGGTCGAAACCCGCTCCGGCGTCGCTGGCCATCACGACGACCCCGTCGGCCTCGCCGTCGACCACGATCTCCACGCGGCCGGCACCGGAGTGCTCGCGCGCGTTCACCAGCACCTGGCCGAGAGCGAGGCCGAGCGCCTCCGCCGTGTCGGCACCGAGGCGCTGCAGCGAGGCGAGGTCGCCGGCGACGTCGACCTCGAGGCCCGAGGCCCGGCCGTCGGCGATCACCCCGCACAGGCCAGACGGCATCGTGAGGTCGTCGACGGGCACCGGATGCGCGTTCCCCTCGTCGGCGGGCCAGAAGCCGCCCTCCTCGATCATGCGCAGGTCGCGCTCGAGCGCGCCACGCAGCGAGGGGGCCAGCGGACCGGGCTGCTGCAGCGCCAGCACCGACAACTCCCCCAGCACGGTGTCATGGAACAGCGACACCACCTGCGCCTCGACCTCGCGCTGGTAGGCGTCGGCATCGGCATCTCGACGCGCGCGCTCCACCGCTCGGGCGTCGCTGTCGGAGCGGCGCTGCGACACGAGGTCGGAGACTCCCACCAGGAGCACCACCGCGGTGAGGGCGGCGGTGACACCGTCGAAGACCGGAACGCTGCCGCGCCCGACCGACGCCGCGTAGACGGCGCCCTGCGAGAGCAGATATGCCGAACCGATCACCACGAGGTTGCGGCGACCGAGCACGGATGGCGCCACGGAGTAGATGAAGGCGACCTGCGGCAACGCGAGGATGAACGGCGACTCCACCACGGGTGCAGCCGTGGTGCCGATGACCACCCAGGCGTACAGGCCGATGCTCGCGGTGCCGACGGCGAGGTGCACGAGGGTGAGGGGCATCGGCACCACCCGGACGACGCGCCCCGGAACCCCCGTCGCGGCCTGCCGGGCGCGCGACCGTGACAGCAGCATCAGAGCCGCGAGGGGTGCGAGCACCACGAGCGCCGGCCACACCGAGTTCTGCGGCATGTTCACCCCGCGAAGTGCCACGAGCACGGCGGCGATGAGGAGAGCCATCGCCGCGAAGGCCGAACTGGCGGCCGAGATCGCGTCGCCGGCGCTCCGCCCGGCAGGTGCGGATCGTGTCTCGCCCGTCATCGCTCCCCCTGGAAACGGCACCCAGCTCAGAGGTGATCTGGTCGAGTCTTCCACACGGCGGGTGTCCGGGAGACCGTCCAACCACCCGACCGCCCAACGACCTGAAGATCGGCTATCAGCAGGCTGTGTAAACACCTTGTTGCAGTCGTGTTGCCGGAGGCCGCCGCCCGAAATCACGCGGCTAGCGTGGCAGGTGCCCATCGGCGGGTCAGCTCCATCCGCCATCGAGGGCGGTGGGACGACACGTGCCGACGAGCTCCTCCCGCACACCCGCATCGAACAGGAGCACCTTGTCCCGATCACCACGCGCCTGGAGGTCGGCGGCCGTCGCCACCGTCCTCGCCGTCGCCGCCTCCCCCGTGTTCGTCGGCCTCCCGGCCTTCGCCGCATCCTCACCGACCGCGACCTCGCCGGCCACCTCCGCGGCGGCCACCTCTGTTCCCGCCGCACCGGTCGCATCCGGTGACGACTGGAGCGTCGAGGAGGTGCCGGGCGGGTACCAGGTCACCAAGACCCTCACCGAACCGCTCGAGATCCGCGCCGACGCCCCCACCCTCTGGGCCGACGGCCTCGAGCTCGGCATCGCCACCCAGTCGCTCGACGGACTCACGCTCAGCCTCGTGACGCCCGACCCGGCCGTCGCCGACGCCACCGTCGTCGACCAGGGCTGGTTCGGCGCCGGTGACCCGGCCGTCGAGCAGGAGCTCGACCGCTCGGGCTACCGCTCGCTGACCGATGCGGTACCGCTCGCCGACGCCGCTCCCGCTCTCGAGGCCGACCCCTCGGCCACCGGCGCGTACACCGTCGACCGCTACGACTACGACCTCGGCGACGAGGCCATCGACATCCGCGGCTTCAACCGCAAGGGCGAGGTGCGCGCCGCCGTGTTCATGCCGAAGGAGGCCGAGGGCGAGCGCCCGGTGGTCGTCTTCCTGCACGGCCGGCACACCTCCTGCTCCGGCGCCGGGGCGAACCCGCTGGCCTGGCCCTGCGGCCCCACCCAGGTCGACGTCGAGAGTTACCTCGGCTACAACGACGCCGCCGAGACCCTGGCCTCGCAGGGCTACGCCGTGATCTCCATCTCGGCCAACGCCATCAATGCGCTCGACGGCTCGCTCGCCGACGACACGGGCGCACTCGCCCGCGGCCAGCTGGTGCTGGACCACCTGTCGCTGCTGCGGCAGGCGAACGCCGGTGCATCCGTGGGTCTTGACCCGGCCCTCACCGGCCGGCTCGACCTCGACAATGTGGGCCTGATGGGTCACTCCCGAGGAGGCGAGGGCGTGATGCGCGCCGCACTGCTCAACTTCGAGCAGGGCGAGCCGTTCGGCATCAAGGCCGTGCTGCCGCTGGCCCCCACCGACTACACCCGCATGACGGTTCCGGATGTCGCGACGGCGGTCATCCTGCCGTACTGCGACGGCGACGTCGAGGACCAGATGGGCCAGAAGTACATCGACGACTCCCGTCACGCCTACGGCGACGACGTGTTCCGCACCTCGGTGCTCGTGATGGGCGGCAACCACAACTACTTCAACACCGCGTGGACGCCCGGCAAGTACCCCGTCGCCACCAGCGACGACTGGGCGATCATGGACCGCAACCAGACCGACCCGGTCTGCGGCGCATCCGCCCCCACGCGACTGAACGCCGACGAGCAGTACGCGTTCGGCAACGCCTATATCGCGGGCTGGTTCCGCCTCACCCTGGGCGGCGACGAGCAGTTCCTGCCGATGTTCGACGGCTCCGACGCCAAGCCCGCCTCGGCCGGCCGCGCCGACGTGCGCGTCTCGGCCACGAACGCGCCGAGCGACCGCATCGACATCGCCGACTTCACCGCCCCCGACCAGAGCGTTCAGGTCACGGGAGCCGGCACCTACGCGGTGTGCGAGAGCATGAGCCCGCTCGACGTGCCGGCCACGCTGCCCTACTGCGTGACGAAGCTCGAGTTCGCCCAGGCGCCCGACTACGGCTTCCTCAGCCCGCTCTACGGCAACGGTCGCGCCACGGCGGTGCCCTCGACCCCGTCGATGCACTTCACCTACACCGCTCCGGCCTCGGCCACGGCGGCGGCCGGTGAGCTGCGCGTCCCGGTTCCGGCCGAGGCCCGTGACTTCACGGCGGCCGGCAGCCTGTCGTTCCGCGTGTCACCGGATGACTCGGTGGCAGTGGGCGGCAGCACCGACCTCACGGTGACCCTCGTCGACTCCACCGGCGGATCGGCCTCGGTCACCGCCTCGCAGTTTGGCGACGCCCTCACCGTGCTGCCGGGTTCGACGAACCCGCTGCGCAAGGTGCTGCTGCAGCAGATCGAGGTGCCGGTCTCCTCGTTCACCGGGGTCGACCTCACCGACGTCACGCAGGTGCGGTTCACCGCTCCCCGCGCCGCCGGCGGCGTGCTGCTGAGCGACCTCGTGCTGCAGAAGGTCGAGACCACCCTGGGCTCGCCGACCATCTCGACGCGGCCCACCGTCTCCATGCGTGACGTGAAGGTCGAAGAGGGCAGCGGCGTCGGCGAGGTGGCTGTGCCGGTGGTGCTCTCGCGTCCGGCCGAGATCGCCTCGACGGTCTACGTCACCGCGGTCGCGTCCAGCGCGAGCAGCAAGGTGCTCCCCGCCATGCAGAAGCTGGTCTTCCAGCCCGGTGAGGTCTGCCGCACCATCACGGTGCCCGTCCAGGGCGACTCGGCCACGAGCACCACGGCGAGTGCCTCGTTCATCACCAACACCTCGAACACGCAGGCGGGCGTCACCATCGGCGACTCGTTCGGCAGCATCGCGGTTCGCGAGGATGACGGTGTCGTCGACCGCCAGGGTGCGACGCTCCCGTCGCTGCCCGAGGTGGGCGTGCAGGGCGACGCCTGCGCCGAGGCCCTGGCCACGCCGGGCGTCCTCGCCGTGAGCGCCGCCGAGGCCACGGCCGGAGACCAGGTCACCGTCACCGGCAGCGGCTTCCGCGTGGGCGAGTCGGTGGAGCTCACCCTGGGCGGCGTGAGCGCCGGCCGCGTGGTGAGCACCGACGGAACCGTGTCGTTCACCGTCACCGTTCCCGAGGGGACCGCGCTCGGAGCCACCGCACTGACGGCGACCGGCTTCGGCTCGGGCTTCACCGCCCAGGGATCGCTCTCGGTCGTGGGCCCGGTGCCCACGACCGACCGCATCGCGGGGGCCGACCGCTACGAGGTGGCCGTCAATGCCTCCAAGGCCGGATTCCCGGAGGGTGCCTCGACCGTGTACCTCGCGTCGGGCGCCACCTTCCCGGATGCCCTGTCGGCCGCACCCGCCGCCGCCGTGGCCGACGCGCCCATCCTGCTCACCCCCGCCGGCGCCCTGCCGTCGGTGGTGAGTGCGGAGCTCGCGCGACTCAACCCCTCGGAGGTCGTGATCGTGGGCGGGCCGAACAGCGTCAGCACGGCGATCGAGGACACACTGCGGGCCTCCCGCACGGTGACCCGCATCGGTGGGGCCGACCGTTACGAGGCCTCACGGGCCATCGCCGCGGCCGCGTTCCCCGAGGGTGCGGCGAAGGCCGTCCTCGCCACGGGCAGCACCTTCCCCGACGCGCTGTCGGCGGGTGCGGGCATCGCGGAGCAAGGTCCGGTCATCCTGGTGAACGGAGGCGCGGGCTCGCTCGACGCCGCCACGAAGTCGCTGCTCACGAGCCTCGGTGTCACCGACATCGTGATCGCGGGCGGGCCGGCCTCGGTCTCTCCGGGCATCGAGGCCGATGCGGCGACGCTCGGCAGCACGGTGCGGCTGGCCGGTGCCGACCGCTACGAGGCGTCACGGGAGATCAACGCGTACTTCTTCACGAGTGCCGACCGGGTGCTCGTGGCGACGGGCGCGGGCTTCGCGGATGCTCTGGCCGGCTCGGCCCTGGCACCCCGGCTGGATGCGCCGCTGTTCACGGTTCCCGGCACGTGCGTGCCGGCCGAGACGCTCTCGCAGATCCGGGGGCTCGGCGCCACGCGCGTCACACTGCTCGGCGGGCTGAACACGCTCACCGTGGCCGTGGAGGAGCTCGCTCCCTGCGCCGGGTGACCGAGGTCGTCTGACAGGTCGAAGGCCTCGTCTCCGCTCAGGCGGTGGCGGGGCCTTCGCCCTGTCGGCGCTCAGGCGTCGCGGATGACGCGGGCGACGAACCGCCCCAGCCGGGGCTTGCTCGTCACGATCTCGAGCCGCAGACCGAGCGGCCCGTACAGCCGATCGACCAGCGCCCGCAGCGACTCGTCGTCGACCAGCTCGGTGAAGTCGAACGAGTCGACCAGCACGGCGTCGGTCGAACCGGTGGAGTGCACCGAGAACTCCCACCGCTCGTGCCCCTCGACCTCCTCCACCCGCGAACCGGTGACCATGACGGCGTCGGCGAGATCGGGATTCACCAGACGATCGTATAGGCGGGCCTGAGAACCTCTCAACACCCCCTTTGGGGTTGCGAGGGTCCTGGGTGAAGATGGGTGGGTGGGCGAACCCGAGACCGTGTCGAACCGACAGCAGCAGAAGGCCCAGACGCGGGAGCAGATCCTGCGGGCTGCGGCGGCGCAGTTCGCCGAGCGGGGCTTCGACGCCACCAGTCTCGCCGACATCGCCGCCGAGATGGGGCGCCCGAAGTCGGCGCTCGGCTACCACCAGTTCCGCTCGAAGGACGAGATCGCGAACGCCGTGGTGACGCAGAAGCTGCACGACTGGGACGCCATCCGCATGCGGGCCGACCGGCACGAACCCGCCGGGGTACCCCGGCTGCTCACGCTGCTCCTGACCGCAGCGGTCGATGCGCGGGCCGACGCGTTCGGGCTCGCGACCATCCGGCTCATTCTCGAGTCGCGTCGGTTCGGTCGCTTCGAGCTGCCCGGCCTGCCGTTCAACTGGTTCGACTACACCGATTCGCAGCTTCGGGATGCGGTGCAGCTCGGTCAGCTGCCTCCCGAGGCCGAGCCCCGCGAGGTGGGCCAGCTGATCATCAACGCCGCCTTCGGCCTGTTCGAATCGGAGAACCAGGGGTTCCAGCCGGTGGACACCGAGGCGGGCCTGCGCGACATCTGGCTGCGGCTCCTGGTGGGCCTCGGCGCGGCCGACCCGGAAGGGCTCGTCGTGTCGACGATCGTGCTGGATGGGCGCGACCTCTCAGGCATGGGCCAGCGCCGACCGTAGAATGGTGACCCGGCCTTGCCCTCGAGGCCCGGCCGGAAGGGGCCCCTGATCACGCAGACCAGAGCACGCCCGGTGGCCGCGGTGCTGCTCGCCGCGTACTCGGTGCTGGTGCTCGTGATCGTGGCGTGGCCGACGCCGGTCGATCAGAAGGCGCACGGCTACATCATCCGGCTGCTTCGGGAGGCGCACGACCACCATGTGCTGATGTTCGTGGGCTACGCGCAGGTGGAGTTCTCGGCGAACGTGGCGATGTTCGTGCCGCTCGGGCTGCTGCTCGGTGTGCTTCTCGGGCCGCGCCGGTGGGGCTACGCCATCCTGATCGGGTTCGCGCTCAGCTCCACGATCGAGCTGCTGCAGTTCGCCCTGCTGCCCGGGCGGTACGGCACGGTCGACGACGTCATCGCTAACACCTCCGGTGCGGTGATCGGCGCGCTGCTCGCCCGGTCGTTCCTCAGGCGAGAGGCCGCCCGCGCGACGCGGACGGCCTCCGGCCCTCGATGAGCGCGGATTCCGCGCCGACTACTCCTGGTGCGTCCTACTCCTCGTGCTTCAGCGCGATGCCGATCGCGAAGAAGGTGGGCGCCCAGTGGCCGATGAAGATGCCCCATCGGTCGGACTGCGCCTTGTCATCGGTCTTCTTGCCGCGCGACACGAGCCACGCGATGAGCGAGATGATCACCGAGGCGAAGCCGGCCAGGTAGGCGTGCTTGCTACGGATGCCCAGGTCGTGGGCGAATTCGATGGGGTCGAAACCGACCTTCTCGATGTCTTTCTTGGCCATGAGACGTCCTCTCCAGAGTTCCCGGGGCGGGATGATTCCAGCGTCCACCCGACGGCCGTTTCGCGCCACACCTCCGCGGAAGCCCTCGGGGCGGGGAGACCCGCCCTAGGCGTCGAGCGATTCGGCAGCACGGAGCCAGGCGCCGAGCGCCTCGGGGTCGAGCTCGCCTAGGGCGGACACCTTGAGGCTGCCCATGCGCGACGAGCCCGTGGGCGTGAGGCCGGGCGCGTCGATGTCCTGTCCACGCCACAGCATCACGGTCACCCACTTCGAGGCCGCCTTGAAGCCCGCGACCGGGGTCGAGCCGATCATCCACACGGGGTGACCGTGCCAGACGGTCGCCTGGGCACGCTCGAGGTTCTCGTCGAGCACGGCCGTGAGGGCCTCGCAGATGCTCCGCAGGTTCTCGGGCTGAGCGGCGACGTACTCGCCGACGGTTCGGGTGGTGGCGGTCATGGCGTTCTCCTCAGGACGATCGACGGCGCTGCCGGTCGCGTCGCAGCGGTCACTCATTGTCACATTCGCCGGCGGCGCCGTGGGGTCGACTTAGGGTGGGTGCATTCCGCGGCGTACCCAAGTGGTCGAAGGGAACGGTCTCATAGCCCGTCAGTCGCAGGTTCGAATCCTGCCGTCGCGTCTCCCGGACCAGGCCAGATCTGCCGACCGCAGCTCACCAGCAGAGCTCATGCGCTCATCCGTGACACCGCCTCCGCGCGGCTCGAGACCTCCAGTGTGCGGAACAGGCTCGAGATGTAGTTCTTGACGGTCTTCTCGGCGAGGTGGAGCTCGTCGCAGATCTGTCGGTTCGTCAGCCCCTGTGCCATCAGCTCGAGGATGCGCCGCTCACGGTGACCGAGGCCGTCGAGCCGGACGTCGTCGGCGTGACCGATTCTCACGGCGGGCCCGGCCGGGGAGGCCAGAGGCCGGGCCGTCCGCGCCACGCTCGACGCCGAGCGGATCGCCTTCGCGAGCACCTCGGACGGCGCGCTGTACGACACGTAGGCATGCGCTCCGGCGTCGCGGGCGGCCCTCATCGACATCAGGTCGTCGCCCGACCCGAGCACCACGCACCGTGCCCCCGGGTAGTGGAGGGCGATCAGGGAGCACAGCCGAGCCGCCCCGTCGTCAGGTAATCGGGCTGCCACGAGAACCACCTCGACGGCCACCTCCGCCATCCGATCGATCGCACTCCGGGCGGTGCCCACCTCGTCGACGAGGTGGACCTCGGCCGACTCCCGGAGCGCCTCGAGCGCGCGACGATGGTGTGACGATCGGCCGCCGACCATCAGCACTGCGGCAGCTGTCGTCACGAGTTCCTCCGTTCGGCGGCCAGGGCAGACGCTCCGGGCATTCGGAGTGCGTCGTCGATCGGATGGGTCGATCACGTCCGACACTCAGGAATGCAGCCGACCTTCGTCGAAGTCCGCCGGAACGCGCCGATCGGGTGCGACAGTACGTCGGCTGGGCCCGCATGTCGATCCCCTAATCGCATTCGGATGCACGAGCTTCACTGTGACCACGCCCTTAGGCCGGCTCCGTCACCCGCGGAGTTCTCAGGCCGCGGTCATCGACGACCGGCACCAGTGATCGCTCCCGCTGGTGCACGGGACCCGCCCACCCACGCCACGAAGAGGTACCCACAGATGACCCCACCGCCAGACTTCATCGACGCCCTGAACACCATCTCGGCCGCCTGGCTGCCGGCCTGGAACACGGTTCAGGACACCGTCCGCACCCTTTCGGCCTACTTCCCGATCGCCATCGCCGGGCTCGTGGTGTGGGGGTTGTGGGTGTACCGCTTCGTGCTGTCGCGTCGCGCCGCGCCCATCGTGAGCGACTTCCGCACCACCACGTCGGTGGTCGTGCCGTCGTTCCACGAGGATCCCGACATCCTGATGAACTGTCTCGAGTCGTGGCGGGGCCAGAACCCCACCGAGATCATCATCGTGCTCGACGTCGACGACCTCGAGGCCTACCACCGCATCCTGGCCCTCGGCGACGACCGCGTCATCCCGATCCTGTTCCACCATGTGGGTAAGCGCTCGGCTCTTGGCGCCGGCATCCGGCACGCGACCGGCGAGGTCCTCGTGCTCACCGACTCCGACACCTGGTGGAAGCGCGGACTGCTCGCCTCGGTGCAGATGCCCTTCGCCGACCCGCTCGTGGGCGGCGTGGGAACCCACCAGAACGTGTTCCAGGCCTCGACCAGCGTGTGGCGGCGGATCGCCGACTGGATGGTCGACCTGCGCTACTACGACTACGTGCCCGCCATGGGCCGTGCCGGCGCGGTGCCCTGCCTGTCCGGCCGCACGGCCGCCTACCGCCGCCGCGCCGTGGTCGACGTGCTGGATCACCTCGAGAACGAGTACTTCCTCGGCCGGCGCTGCATCGCGGGCGACGACGGGCGCCTCACCTGGCTCATCCTGGCCTCGGGTTACACGACGGTGCACCAGTCGTCGGCCCGCGCGCTCAGCATGTTCCCCGACACGTTCCGCGCCTTCGTGAAACAGCGCATCCGCTGGAGCCGCAACTCGTACCGCTGCTACCTCACCGCCATCGCGCGCGGCTGGCTCTGGCGCGTGCCGTTCATCACGAAGGTGACGGTGCTCCAGATCCTGCTCACGCCGGTGACCATGGGGCTCACCCTCTTCTACCTGGTGTTCAGCCGCCTCGAGTTGTCGGTGCCGGGGGTGGCCCTGACTCTCGGATGGCTGCTGCTCGGCCGCGGCATCCGTGGGTACTCGCACCTGCGTCGCAACCCGGGAGACATCCTGCTGCTGCCGCTGTACGCCCTCGTGGTGATCTTCATCGCCCTTCCCATCAAGGTGTACGCCTTCGTGACCATGAACAAGCAGGGCTGGCTCACCCGGCACGCCGATCAGGTCGGCGGCGACGGCCAGGCCGCCCGCACTCTCGAAGAGGTGGCGTCATGAAGGTCGTGACCGGGATCTCGATCGGCGTCGCCGGCGCCGTCGTCGGTGCACTCGTGGCGGTGGGGGCGTCCGCCTTCTCGTCCTCGGACGACACTCCGGAGGCCTACGGCCTCAACGAGATCGCCCGCAACGGCACCGTTCAGGGCGACCTCTACCCGGGCGATCCCGGCACCGAGGCGGCCCTCGTGGCGAGCGAGGACCAGCGCGTGGTCTACGTGCGCAAGGTGGCGTCGGCTGCGTACTGGAACCTCGCCGTCAGTGCCCCTTACCGCTTTCAGACCGGCGCAGAGACCACCCTCGTGCTCCCGGCCCGAGACACCCCGTACTCGTTCGACGAACTGCGTTCCCTCGCCCCGGAGACCCTCCTGGCGAACCCCGACGGCTCGTACCTGCTCACCGAGGACGTCGCCGTGATGGAGGGCGCCACGCTCGACCTGTCGTCGTCGGGGACGCTCGAGTTGCGGCTGCAGAGCCGGAGCGGCTCCTTCGCCTCGATCATCGCCTTCGGCGGCACGCTCGACCTCTCGGGCACGAACGCGGCACCGATCTCGATCCTCAGTTGGAACCCGACCGTGAACGCACCCGATCTCGACACGACCGATGGCCGGGCGTACCTCCGCGTGATCGGCGGTTCCGCATCCGTCGCCTTCGCCACCGTGTCGCACCTCGGTTTCTGGTCGGGCAGCACCGGGGGCTTCGCCGTGACCGGCAACGACGGACTCGAGGACACCGCGCTGTCGCAGGTGGTGACCGCCGAGTCGCCCGAGCTGCCTGCACTCGGCGGTGCACCCGTGGTGGATGCCGAGAGTCTCTTCGCCGCGGCTGAGGCACCGGCCGACGCCGCCCCTGCCGGGCCGGTGCCCGGCGACGCCGCCGCCGCCGCGACCGACGGTCTCTCCACCGCCACGATCGCCGGCTCCACGTTCGACGGCAACGCCTTCGGCGTCTTCGTGTCGGGTGCTCGCGACGTGCAGATCACCGACAGCACCGTGAGGGGCAGCCTCGTCGACGGCATCACCTTCCACCGGCAGGTGACCTCGAGCTCGGTCTCCGACACCGCCACGAACGACAACGCGGTCGACGGGCTCTCGCTCGGCCGCTCGATCACGGGGGTGAGCCTCGACGGCGTCACCGCCTCCGAGAACGGCCGCAACGGCGTGTCGATCGACGGCCAGTCGCTGGCCGACGGGCCGAGCGCATCCGGAACCTCGGTGAGCCGCTACGGCGGCATCTCCCTGCTCGGCAGCACCGTGGCCTCGAACGGCCGCTACGGCGTCGAGATCAGCGGTGGCACCGGCATCCGGGTGCACGGCACGACGTTCGACGGCAACCCCGACGGACTGGTGCTCGACGAGGGTGCCGACCAGGTCTCCGTCAGCGACAACGTGTTCGAGGGGCAGACCGGCCAATCGGTCGCGATCCGCGACACCGTCACCGACGCCTCCGTTGAGGGCAACACCATCACCGGAGGCGACACGGGCATCTACATCCGCAATGCCACCGCCACCGTGGAGTCGAACGTGATGTCGTCGGTGACGAACCACGGCGTGACCCTCGTCGGCGATGTGGCAGGCACCGCAGTGGCCTCGAACGAGATCGGCGGCAGCGGCCAGACCGCGGTGCGGGCCGCCGACGCCGAGGGTGCCGTGGTGGGTGAGAACGACCTGGACGCCTGGCGCCCCGCCGCCACCGTGGCCTCGGTGGCTGGCTTCGTCTTCCAGCCCCTCACCGTGGTGTGGCTGCTGCTCGCACTGCTGCTGATCGTGACCGCCTTCACCCGCCGGAACGACACGGCCGACTCGGCCGACGGCATCCGTCACCCGTACGCCGAGAGGGTGCCGCTCACTGCGCTGAGCCGCGGAGTGGTGACCGTGGAATCGCTGACGGCCACGCCCGACCCGGCGCAGCCGATGTCTGCTGGGGCCACCCGATGAGCGCCACGCGAGCCGGCTGGGTCGTGGCCGCGGTGCTCGGAGCCGCCGTCGTCGTCACCCTGATCGTGGTGTTCGCGCTGCGTCCGAACGGCTCCGCCGGCGGGGCGGATGCGGCACCGAACGCGGGCGGCAGCACGTCGACACCGGCACCGGCTCCGGCTCCCGGCGCTCCCGGCGCTCCCTCGGCGGAATGCAGCGGAGCCACCGAGACCGTCTCGACGTCGTCGCAGTTGCAGACCGCACTCGACGATGCCACCCCCGGCGCCGTGATCATGCTGTCGCCCGGCCAGTACCCCGGCAACTTCACCGCCACCACGAGCGGCACCGCCGAGGCACCCATCCGCCTCTGCGGCGGCAGCGACTCGGTGCTCGACGGAGGGCGGATCGACGACGGTTATGTGCTGCATCTCGATGCGGTGAGCAACTGGGAAGTCTCGGGCTTCGCCATCCGGAACGGCCAGAAAGGCCTGATGGCCGACGGCACGACTGACACCCTCATCCAGGGCCTCACGGTGTCGAACATCGGCGACGAGGCGATCCATCTGCGCGGTTTCAGCTCCGACAACACCGTCTCGGGCAACACCATCTCGGACACCGGCCAGCGCAAACCCCAGTTCGGCGAGGGCGTGTACATCGGCACCGCCGAGAGCAACTGGTGCGACATCACCGACTGCGATCCGGATGCCAGCGACCGCAACATCATCTCCGACAACACCTTCCGGGCCACCACCGCCGAGAACATCGACATCAAAGAGGGCACCACCGGCGGCGAGGTGAGTCGGAACACCTTCGACGGCTTGGCTCTGGTCGAAGACGACGCCGACTCCTGGGTCGACGTGAAGGGCAACGACTGGGTGATCGAGAACAACATCGGCACCGACTCGCCTCAGGACGGGTTCCAGGTGCACGAGATCGTCGACGGCTGGGGTACCCGCAACGTGTTCCGGGCGAACGTGGCCCAGGTCGACGGCCCGGGCTTCGGCTACTCCATCACCCCCGAGCGCGAGAACGTCGTCGAGTGCAGCAACAGCGCCTCCGGAGCCGGGGAGGGCCTCAGCAACATGGACTGCACTCCGGGCTGATCTCGACGCCCGCATCCGCTGCACCGCTCATGACTCGTGGACCACCGAGTCCCACTCCCATCCGCCCGACTCATCCGCCTGACCAATTCCGCACGACCCATTCCGCCCGCCCATCCCGCCCGATCCATTCCGCACGACCCATTCCGCACGACCCGACCCGCCTGGAGGCATCCCATGACCGCTGACATCACCTCGACCCTCGCCCTCGCCGACCCCGTGATCGAGCACCCCCGCATCACCGTGATCGGCACCGGCTATCTCGGAGCCACCCACGCGGTGTGCATGGCCATCCTCGGCTTCGACGTGCTGGGCGTCGACGTCGACGAGAAGAAGATCGCCGACCTCGCCTCGGGCACCGTGCCGTTCTTCGAACCCGGACTGCCCGAGAAGCTCAGAGAGGCCCTCGACTCCGGCCGGCTGCGCTTCTCGACCGACTTCGACGAGGCCGCGCGGTTCGGCGACGTGCACTTCGTGTGCGTGGGCACGCCCCAGGCGAAGGACTCCACTGCCGCCGATCTGCGGTACGTCGACGCGGCCTTCACCGCCCTGGCTTCGCGTATCGACCGCAAGGCCCTGCTCGTGGGCAAGTCGACCGTGCCCATCGGCACTGCCGCACGCCTGACCGCCCTGGTTCAGGATGTCTCACCGATCGGCTCCGAGCTCGAGCTGGCCTGGAACCCCGAGTTCCTGCGCGAGGGCTTCGCTGTGCAGGACACCCTGCACCCCGACCGTCTGGTGTTCGGCGTCTCGTCGCCATGGGCCCGCGCTCAGCTGGAGGCGGCGTTCCGCCCCATCCTCGACGACGCCACTCCGCTCGTCGTGGCCGACCTCGCCACCGCGGAACTGGTGAAGGTCGCCGCCAACTCCTTCCTGGCCACCAAGATCTCGTACATCAACGCCATGGCCGAGGTGTGCGAGGCCACCGGCGCCGATGTGAACCTGCTCGCCTCGGCGCTGTCGTTCGACACCCGCATCGGTGGGCGCTTCCTCAAGCCCGGGCTGGGTTTCGGCGGAGGCTGCCTGCCGAAGGACATCCGCGCCTTCGTCTACCGGGCGGAGGAGCTCGGTGTGGGCCAGGCGGTCGGCTTCCTGAAGGAGGTCGACGGAATCAACCAGCGCCGTCGCGTGCGCACGGTCGACCTGGTTCGCGAGCTCGCCGGTGGCGACCTCGCCGGTAAGCGGGTGGCTGCCCTGGGCGCCGCTTTCAAGCCGAACTCCGACGACGTGCGCGACGCCCCCGCACTCGACGTAGCGCGCTTCCTCTATATGGAAGGGGCCGAGGTCACCGTGTACGACCCGGAAGCGAACGAGAACGCCCACCGCGCCTACCCCGATCTCAGCTATGCCGACAGCATGAACGAAGCCCTCCGCGATGCCGACGTGGTGGTGCTTCTCACCGAATGGCAGGAGTTCCGCGACGCCGACCCGGTGCTGATCGGATCGATCGTTGCCGAGAAGCGAATCGTCGACGGGCGCCACGCCCTCGACGCCGACGCCTACCTGGCCGACGGCTGGACGTACCGCGCCCTGGGCCGGCCTTCCGACGCCCGCACGGTCGCCCTCGTGTCGGATGCGCGCGACGAAGGCCACTCCACCGCCGCCTGAGCGGCCGGCCGGCCGATGGGCCGGCCACCGGGCCGGCCGCTGGGCCGGCTGGTCACGGGACCAGCCGGTTCGAGCTGCCCGCCAACCCTGGCTGCGACGGAGTACGGTGAGGCTGGTCCCCGCCGCCTGCCCCGGCCGCATCCTTCGAGGAGAACCGATCCCATGAGCCCCTCGAGCCCGCCCGGCTCCGACGACCAGCCCGGCTTCTCCCTTCAGAGCCCCGACTCGACGCCGATCCGCTACGTCGCCATCGGCGACAGCTTCACCGAGGGCGTCGGCGACGACGGCACGGGCACTGGCAATGGCACTGGGACCGGCACCGGCGCTCCCGCGCCGTTCCCCGGCTGGGCCGGCAGGCTCGCCACCGGGCTGGCCGCGAGCGGCGACCGGCCGGTGTTCTACGCGAACCTCGCCATCCGGGGCCGGCTGCTGGGCGGCGTTCTCGACGAGCAACTGCCCGCCGCGCTGGCGCTACAGCCGCCCGCCACGCTCGTGACGTTCTGCGCCGGCGGCAACGACATGCTGCGCCCGCGGTTCGACACGGCCGCGCTGCTCGCACGGGTCGAGACCGCCGCGACGGCGATCCGCGCCACCGGCGCCCAGCTGGTGCTGCTGAGTCCGGCCGATCCGAGTTCGCGCATCCCCCTGGGGCGACTCGTGCGCAGCCGGGGCATCGCCTGGGCCGAGTTGCTCGGGTCGTTCGCCCAGGGGTCGGGGATCCCGTTCGTCGACGTGTCCCTCGATCCGTACCTGCACGAGGCCGACTTCTGGGCATCCGACCGGCTGCACATGAATGCGGCCGGGCACGAGCGGGTGGCCGACCTGGCCCTCGAAGCGATCGCGGATGCGCCCCCGCCCCTGGCGCCCGTTCTCGATCCAGCGGGTCGCGCCCGCCTCGGTTCCGACCTGCGGTATTACCGGGAGCACGTGGCCCCGTGGGTGAAGCGTCGCCTCACACGCCGGTCGACGGGTGATGGGCGCGCCGCTCCCTACCCTGTCTGGACCCGGGTGTAAACCCCCCTGCCATCCAGGAGCGTGGTGGCCGTGATTGGGGTATGGGCAAGCTGATCTACGACTCCACCCTCTCCGTCGAGTTCGACGACCGCGTTCTGGCCCACCTCCGCGTCGTGCTGACGACCAAACGCAATCGCGGTGAGACCTTCGTGTTCACGTGGGGCGAGAAGGCCGACGACCCGGATGGTCTGAACAGCCTCTGCATCCGCCCCGGGGTCGAGTTGGCGTTCGTCTTCCGTGGGGCGCGGGTGCCGGCGATCAACCAGCGCTGGATCCGGGCACTCCTGGCCGATGGCCAGTCCCGGCCGTCGCTCGACCTGCACCTCATCGCGGAGCCGGATGCCGCCACCGCCGAGCCGTTCGAGCCCCACGGCAGAAGTCTCTATTCGTAGCGATCGCCGCCATCGGATTGGCCGGTTCGCAATCCGGCTGTTCAAGCGCCCCGAGCCTGGCAGAGTGCCTGGCACTTGGCACGCCACGCCGTTCAGGGCTACGGTCAGGTAACTCACACCTCGTGATTCATGCCCCGGAGAACACGGGGATTCTGGAGGGCTTCATGAGAAGTCTCACCGCTCATCGCACATCTTCTTCTTCCCGCTCGTCCACCTTCGTTCGTTCGGGTGCTGCCGGCGCCGCCCTGGTTCTCGGCACCATCTCCATCGCCTGGCTGGGCTCGCAGTCGGCCAGCGCCATCGCCACCACGGTCGATCTGGGCAACGCGGGCGCCTACACCGTGCTCGGCGGCCAGAGCGTCACCAACACCGGGCCGAGCGTCCTGCCCGCCAGCCTCGGGGTGAGTCCGGGCACACCGTCCGGCCCGCGCATCTCGGGCTTCCCGCCCGGCTTCGTGGGAGGCGAGACGCACGACGTCGATGCGCAGGCCCTCGCCGCCCAGAACGATCTCACCACCGCGTACAATGCGGCCGCGGGTCAGGCCTCCGACGGCGACATCGCGGGCGACATCGGCAACACCACCGTTCTCCCCGGCGTCTACACGGCGGCGAGCTCGATCGGCATCACCGGCCCGCTCACGCTCGATGCGGGCGGCGATCCGGATGCGGTGTTCGTCTTCCAGATCGGATCGGCCCTCACCACGGCCACCGGCAGCAGCGTGGTGCCGACCAACGGGGCGAACAGCTGCAACGTGTTCTGGCAGGTGGGGAGCTCGGCGACGCTGGGCACCGGGAGCACGTTCACGGGCACCATCATGGCTCTCGCCTCCATCAGCACCGAGTCGGGCACCGTGGTCGACGGGCGGGCTCTGGCTCGCAACGCGTCGGTGACGCTGATCAACACCACGTTCCTCCGTCAGGACTGCGACGCGGCCACGACGCCGCCCACCACGTCGAACCCGCCGACCACGTCGAACCCGCCGACCACGTCGAACCCGCCCACCACGTCGAACCCGCCCACCACCACAGCGCCCCCGACGTCGAACCCGCCAATCACGACTCCGCCCACCACGACTCCCCCGGGCGGCGGCACTCCTCCCGGTGAGGGTACGCCTCCCGGAGGCGGCACTCCTCCTGGGGGCACCCCTCCCGGTGGGGGCACCCCTCCCGGTGGCGGAACTCCTCCCGGTGGCGGCACACCTCCCACCTCCACCAACTCGGTGCCGGTGACCCCGGGCGGTGGTTCGGACGCCTCGGGCCCCGGCTCCAGCGGTGACCTCGCCTCGACGGGCATCGGTCCGATGCCGCTCGCGATCGGTCTGGGAGCAATCGCCGCTCTCACGCTCGGCTCCATCCTGGCCATCGCCATGGTTCGTCGCCGCCGCTCGCAGGTCTGAGTTGCCCGAAGCCGCCGTTCTCTCGCGAGGGCGGCGGCTTCGTCGTGCCCGCAGAGCGCTTTTCGACCAGACCTCCCGCCCGCGGCAGCCGCTGCGCTACGCTCCCGAACGTGTGCACACGCATCTTCTGGAATGACAACGACGTAGCCAAGACGGTCAGCCGCTGCATGGACTGGGCGGTGAGCGACGAACCCGAACTCTGGTTCGTGCCCCGCGGCACCGAGCGCTCGGGCCGTTCGGTCGACAGCGACAGCCACACCTGGGTGTCGACGTACTCGAGCATCGTCACGAGCATGTGGGGAATGGGCACGGTCGACGGCCTGAACGAGAAGGGTCTCGGCGCGCACGCGCTCTACCTCGACCCCGATGACGTCTCGTTCCCCGAACCGGATGGGCGCCCTTCGGTCGCCAACGCTCTCTGGGTGCAGTACCTGCTCGACAACTACGCGACGGTGGCGGAGGCCATCGACGACATCGATCACATCCGCATCACGTCGCCCACGTTCCGCGGCCTCGAGTTGGGCATCCATATCGCCCTCGAGGACGCCACGGGCGACTCGGCGATCATCGAGCCGATCGGCGGCGAGCTGGTCGTGCACCACGGGCGCGAGTTCACCGTGATGGCGAACTCGCCCACGCTCGACAAGCAGCTCGAGAACCTCGCGAACTACCGCCCGTTCGGTGGGGAGCTGCCCCCGCCCGGTGACATCACGTCGCTCGACCGGTTCGTGCGTTCGGCGTACTTCTTGAACTACCTGCCCGAGCCCGAGAACGTGGAGGAAGCGGTGGCGGGGGTGTTCCAGCTGATCGCGAACGTCTCGGTTCCGTACGGGGCGCCGTACTCCACCGGCGACGTGTACCCCACCTGGTGGCGGGCGGGAGCCGACCTCACGAACCGCGTCTACTACTTCGGTTCGACGCGGAGCCCCAACATCTTCTGGATCACCCTCGACGATCTGGCCGACACCACCGAGGTGGTGAGCCTCGACCCGCGCGAGCTCACCCTCGTGGGCGACCAGACCGCGCACCTCGCCCCGGGCACCCTCGCCTACTGATTCCTACCGACCCACGCCTCCGCGTCAGCTGACCCTAGGGGCTAGCGCCGCGAGCGGGGTGGGTGGTGAATTGGGCGCCGCGCGGGGTGGTCCAGAGGAGGGTGCGGCCGGGGCCCGCCTCGACCGACCAGCCGCCGTGGTGCTTGAGGTGGTGGTGCCCGGAGCACAGGTGGGCCAGGTTGTCGGGGGTCGTGCTGCCGCCGAGGGCCCAGTCGCGGGTGTGGTCGAGTTCGCAGCGGCTCGCCCGGCGGGCGCAGTTCGGAAACCGGCAGGTCTCGTCGGCGACCATGAGCGCCGTGCGCATCAGCGCCGACGCGCTGTAGCGCGAGCGGCCCGACTCGGCAGCCGCGGGTGCGGCTCCACCCGTCGCTGAAGCCGGATTCGCCTGGACCGTGGCACCAGCCTCAGGCCCAGCAACCGCCGTCGGCAAGGCCGTGCCACGCGACTCATCGGGGTGCGCGGAGGGCGGACGGCGGTGGCGGGTGAGGAGGACCGGGTCACCGGTGGTGGGGTGCGTGAGGACGCGGATGTGGGTTGGTGCCCGGGCGGCGAGCCCACGTGCCGTGTCGGCATCGATGGGGCCGTAGCCGTGGAGCTCGCCCGGCTCCTCGGTGTGGCCGGCGATCGTGGCGGCGGGGACGGTGAGCAGCACCGTGGGCGTGAAGGCCCCGCGGTCGCAGGTGCCGAGAACCAGGCCCGTGAGGACGTCGGAGCGGCGCTGGGCGTGGGAGCGCGGGTCGGTGTCGGAGCGCTGCGACCGGGCCATCCTGTCGATCAGGTCGTCGATGGCCAACGCCTCGGCCGCAGGCAGCAGGTGCACCAGCGTCGACAGGCCGTCGCAGCCCGGCTCGAGGGCGACGTGGCGCTCGTCGCGGGCGGCGCGGGGGCGTTCGGCGATCGACTCCGGGTGGGCGCGCTCACGGAGGCGGCGGACGCGGTCGTCGAACCGGTAGGCCGGTTCGGTGGCCGCGAACGGGAGCACCTGCGCCTCGAAGGCGGGGCGCGCCGCCACGGGCAGGGTGATGGCGTGCGCGATGACGGCTCGGGCGTGCGCGTACGAGATGGCACCGGCGGCGACCTGGGCGAGGGTGGCCGGGAGCTCGTGCACCAAGCGCTCGCCCTCGTCGATCAGCCGCGCGATCGTGCGCTCCGAGCGCCGCATCGCGCAACCGATCTCGGCTGCGATGCCACGCCGCGCCATCGAACGACCCACCGACGTGGAGCCCTCACCGCTGACAAGCGACCGCTCCTCCGCCAGCGCCGCGGCCCGCGCGAGCAGCGTCGCGCGCCGCCCCTCCAGCACCGCCACCTCCGCCTCGACCTGCACGAGCGAAGCCAGCACCGCCCGGATCTCGTCGTCGACGGCATCGATCGCCGCCGCAACACCCTCACCCCCAAGCCCACAGCGCTCAGGCAAGCCGGCCGCAGGCCCGGCGAACCCGCCAGACCCGAATCGCACACCCGAACTCTTCATGAGATTAATTCAATCCCACCCCACTGACACCCACGCCCCCGCGGATAAATCTGTGTACAAAACCAGGCCATCCGACGCCTGTGCACAACCACCCACCCACCGACCGGGCGCACAGCACCACCCCGGCCCGCGCATCCGCTCTCGAAAAATCACCCCACGATCACGAGGGCAAGCGCCCCGCGCGCGGCAGCCGCGCCCGCGGCCCCAGCGCATCAAGCCCCCCAAGGCCGCAACCCCCTACCCCAACCGCCCCGCCAACCGCCCGCGAATCCGCGAACTCTCCTCGTTCAACCCCACGAACTCCACCTCGACCCCCCGCTTGTCATACTTGGTGCCGATCGCATCCAGCGCGGCCACGGTCGATGCATCCCAGATGTGGCTCGCCGACAGGTCGATCACCACGCGGGCAGGATCATCCGCGTACTCGAACTGCGTGGTGAGGTCGTTCGACGAGGCGAAGAACAGCTCCCCCACCACGGTGTAGTACGCCGTGGGAACCGGTTCGTCGAGCCGCACCGAGCGCGTCACCGTGGCGAAGTGCGCCACCCGCCGGGCGAAGATCACCATCGCCACCAGCACCCCTACGATCACGCCGATGGCGAGGTTGTGCGTGGCCACCACGACCCCCACGGTCACCACCATCACGGCCGTCTCGCCGACGGGCATGGTGCGCAGCGTCGACGGGCGGATGGAGTGCCAGTCGAACGTGGCCACCGACACCATCACCATCACGGCCACCAGCGCGGCCATCGGGATGATCGACACCAGGTCGCCGAGCCCCACGACGAGAATGAGCAGGAACACACCGGCCAAGAACGTGGAGATGCGCGTGCGGGCGCCCGAGGCCTTCACGTTGATCATCGTCTGCCCGATCATCGCGCACCCGCCCATGCCGCCGAAGAACCCCGAGAGCACGTTGGCCACGCCCTGGCCCCAGGCCTCGCGGGTCTTGCGCGAGTGCGTGTCGGTGATGTCGTCGACGAGCTTCGCGGTCATCAGCGACTCGAGCAGCCCCACCACGGCCATCGCGGCGGCAAACGGGGCGATGACGGCGAAGGTGTCCCACGTGAACGGCACGTTCGGCACGAACAGCGACGGCAGGCTGCGTGGCAGGGCGCCCTGGTCGCCCACGGTCGGCACGTTCAGCGCGAACACCAGCGTCGCGGCGGTGAGCAGCACGATCGCCACCAGCGGCGCCGGCACCACCCGCGTGATGCGCGGCATCAGAACCAGGATGAGGATGCCCACCGCGACGAGCGGGTACACGAGCCAGCTCACGCCGAGCAGCTGCGGCAGCTGGGCGATGAAGATCAGGATGGCGAGCGAGTTCACGAAGCCCACCATCACGCTGCGCGGGATGAACCGCATCAGCTTGGCCACGCCGAGCACGCCGAAGAGCACCTGGAAGACGCCCGCCAGAATCACCGTGGCGATGAAGTAGTCCATGCCGTAGTCCCGAGCGACCGGCGCGATCACCAGCGCCACGGCTCCGGTGGCGGCCGTGATCATGGCCGGCCGGCCGCCGAGGAAGGCGATCGACACCGCCATCACGAACGACGAGAACAGCCCCACCTGCGGGTCGACCCCGGCGATGATCGAGAACGAGATGGCCTCGGGGATGAGCGCCAGGGCCACCACGAGCCCGGCGAGCACCTCCCGGGTCAGGATGCGAGGGGTCTTCAGCGCGGTGAGAACCGTGGGCTCGGCCCGGTAGCGCTCGGCCGAGCCTGGTTTCCGGGTGATGGACATGGCTGTCTCCTGGAGAATAGGGGTGGGTTGGAGCTCTCACTGGAATCTCAGCGGGTTCAGCAACTCTACCTTAACGTAAGAGTTGATTTACCGGAGAGACGCCATGGAGCCCGACACCACCGCCGCGATGATGCACATCGGCGAGCTGGCCGAGCGCACCGAGCTGTCGCTGCGCACCATCCGGCACTACGACGAGATCGGGCTCCTGAAGCCGTCGGGGCGCACCGACGGCGGGTTCCGGCTCTACACGGAGCGGGACTTCGCCCGACTGATGCTCATCCGGCGCATGAAGCCGCTCGGGTTCCCCCTGGAGGAGATGAGCGAGCTGCTGCGCATCATCGACACGCTCGAGCAGGGCGACGACCCGGAGCTGCGGGCGCAGCTCGACCGCTTCGTGGAGCGCGCCGCCGAGCAGCGGCAGAAGCTGCAGCGGCAGCTCGACATGGCCGACGAGTTCTTGGCGCTGCTGCACGACCGAAGCAGCAGCGGCGGCAGGAGCGCCGGCCGACACCCCTGAGCCGGGCGACTCAACCCCCAAAGGGCTATTTGACGGTCACCGGCCACCCGGTCACGATGGGGCCATGACCGAACTCGACCGTCTGCGCGCCACCGCCCATCCGCTTCGGCTGCAGATACTCTCGCTCGTGACGGCGTCGGCCCTGAGTGCAGCGGAGGTGGGGCGGGAGCTGCGGGTGTCGCAGGCGGCCGCGAGCTATCACCTGCGGGTGCTCGAGCGCGCGGGGCTGGTGCGGGTGGTGGAGGTGGTGCGGCTGCGCGGCGGGGAGGCGAAGCGGTATCGGCACGAGTCGTCGGCGGAGCCGTTCCGGCTCGACGACGCGGTGCCGGCACCCTCGTCGTCGGCGGCCGGCCGCCCGGCGGATCAGGATTCCGCACCCGAAGAGCGCGCTCTCTACGTGGCCGCGCTGGCCGCCGAGCTGCAGCGTCGCTCGGCGGCCCGCGTCGAGGGCCCGCAGGTGACGACGGATGCGGAACTGTGGGTAGACGCCGACACCTGGCGCCGGGTCGTGCTGATGGTGGGGCAGGCTTCGGCGCTGCTGCACGCACGGGCTCAGCCGCCCCGATCGCCGGGCACCGGGCCGGTGTCGATGACGGCGGCACTCTTTCCACTGAAGCGCCCGCGTCCGTGACGCGCCGGCCACGGCGAGCAAGCCGCCGCGGCGGGCCCCTGCGGCACGGCGCGTTCCGGTGGCTGCTCGCGGCGCGCACCACGAGCATCCTGGGCAACGCGGCCGCGCCCGTGGCACTGGCCTTCGCCGTGCTCGACCTCACCGGCTCGGCCGCCGATCTCGGGCTCGTGGTCGCCGCCCGATCCATCACCAACGTCGCCGTGCTGCTGTTCGGCGGCGTGCTCGCCGACCGCCTGCCACGCACCCTGGTGCTCGTGGGTGCCTCGCTCGCGGCGGCCGCCACCCAGGCGACGGTGGCCGGGCTGGTTCTCACCGGGTCGGCGACGGTTGTGTCGCTCGCCCTGCTGAGCGCCCTCAACGGCGCGGTGGCGGCGGTGAGTATGCCGGCGGCCGCGGCGATGGTGCCCGAGACGGTTCCGGCCGAGCTGCTGCGGCCCGCGAACGCCCTGCTGCGGCTGGGTCTGAACGCCGGGGGCATCGTGGGCGCGGCGGCGGGCGCCGGCATCGTGGCGGCAGTCGGACCCGGATGGGGGCTGGCCGTCGACGCCGCCGGCTTCGCCCTGGCCGCCCTGCTCTTCTCCCGCCTGCGTCTCACCCCGCCCGCGGAAGCCGCCCCACCCGAGCCAGCCGCAGCCGCCCAACCCGACCCGGCCGCAGCCGAAGCCGCCCCACCCGAGCCGCCCCCTCCCGTGCCCCGCGCATCCGTCGTCGCCGACCTGCGCACCGGCTGGCGCGAGTTCACCGCGCGCCGCTGGGTCTGGGTGGTCGTGGCCCAGTTCGCCGTGCTCAACGCCGCCTTCGTGGGAGCGACCACCATTCTCGGGCCGGTGATCGCCGACGCCACGTTCGGCCGCGCATCCTGGGGGCTGGTGATCGCCGCCCAGACCGCCGGACTCGCCGCCGGAGCCGTTCTCGCCCTGCGCTGGCGCCCGAACCACGCCCTCGGCATCGGCGTAGGGCTGATGGCTGTGACCGCCGTGCCGGTGGCCGCGCTCGGCATCGCGCCCGCGTTGCCCACCCTTCTCGTGGCGTTCGCGCTCGGCGGCGTGGCCCTCGAGGTGTTCGCCATCGCCTGGGACCAGTCCCTGCAGACCCACATCCCCCGCGAGGCCCTCGCCCGCGTCTACTCCTACGACATGGTCGGCTCGTTCGTCGCGATCCCGCTCGGCGAGGTGCTGGTCGGGCCGCTGGCCGAGCGCTTCGGCACCGAGGCCACCCTGATCGGATGCGCGACCCTGATCGTGGTCGCCTCGCTCGCAGCGCTCTCGGTCGCGAGCGTGCGCCGCCTCACCACCCCGAGCACTCCCACGCCCGGCGCCGAACCCACCCCACCGATAGGTTGATGCGACGACCCCACCGAGAGGCCCCGCATGCTCATCCGCCACCGCACCCACGCCCCCACGATCGACCCCACCGCCTACGTCGCCCCCTCGGCCGTGATCGTGGGCGACGTGCGCATCGCTGCCGGCGCCCGCATCCTGCACGGCGCGGTGCTCACCGCCGAAGACGGCCAGGTGTTCATCGGCGAGAACACCGTCGTCATGGAGCACGCCCTCGTCCGCGGTCGCGCCGGCCACCCCGCCCGCATCGGTGCGGCGGTGATGATCGGGCCGCACACCCACGTGAACGGCAGCACCGTCGCCGACGAGGCCTTCGTCGCCACGGGCGCGTCCCTGTTTCCGGGCAGCAGCATCGGGCACGGCGCCGAGGTGCGCATCAACGGTGTGGTGCAGGTGAACACCGTCGTCGCGCCCGGGGCCGTGGTGCCCATCGGCTGGGTGGCCGTGGGCGACCCGGCGGCCATCCTCCCGCCCGACCGGCACGACGAGATCTGGGCCATCCAACGCGAGCTCGACTTCTCGGGCACGGTCTACGGCACGGGCCCCGGCGTCTCCCCCGCCGAACGGATGCGGCAGCAGTCCGCCTACTACGGCACCCACGCCGCCGACGAGATCATCGCCCCCTGAGTGGAGGGGTCTGCACCGGGCGACGTCGAGACTGAGTCCTACGAAGCAGCCGGCGCCTCCGAGGCGGCCGAAGAACCCGCGGCGCCGCCGCGCTTGCGCACCTCGCGCAGCACGATCTGCTCGGGGCACACCGTCGAGAGAAAATCACCCACCGAGAGCGCGAGCCGTTCGCCCACCAGCGAGTACAGGATGCGGTTCGCATCCCGCCGCTCGGTCACGAGGCCGGCCTGTCGCAGCACGCTGAGGTGCCGCGAGATGGTGGGCCCGGTGGCGTTGAAACGGCCGGCGATCTCGCCCGCCGCGAGCTCGCCGTCTTTGAGGTCTTGCAGAATCTGACGGCGAGTCGGATGGGCGAGAGCCGCGAAGATGTCTGACGCCGTATCTGCCATGGTTGCAATATAGCACTGATACTAAATACAGTGTAGCTTCATTGCTAATAAGCGAAGGAGCGCACCATGCGAGTAGCCATCACCGGCGGCACCGGATTCGTCGGACGCCATCTGGTCGAGCGGTTGGATCAGGCGGGCAGCGGGGTCGAGACCGTGATCGTGTCGCGCCGAACCGGCACCCGCATCGACGACGTCGACGCACTGGCCGCGGACTTCGCCGGCTGCGACGCGGTGGCCCACTGCGCCGGCATCAACCGCGAGATCGGCGACCAGACCTTCGAGAGCGTGCACGTCGACGGCACCCGCGCGGTGATCGAGGCCGCTCACCGGGCAGGCGTGCAGCGCATCGTGCTCCTCAGCTTCCTCCGCGCCCGCCCCGACAGCCGGTCGGCCTACCACCGCACGAAGTGGGCGGCCGAGGAGCTCATCCGCGCCTCGGGCATCGACCACACCATCCTGAAGAGCGGCATGATCTACGGCCCGGGCGACCACATGGTCGACCACGTCTCCCGTGCAGTGCGCACCTTCCCGGTGTTCGCCACGGTGGGCTTCCGGGAGCGGGCGGTGCGCCCGGTTCCCATCGACGACGCGGTCGACGTGCTGGTGGCCGCCATCGAGGGCCGCATCGTCGAACCCACCGTCGCCGTGATGGGCGCCGAGGAGCTCGAGCTCGGCGCCGCCGTGCGACGCATCGCCGGGGTGGCGGGCCGGCAGCCCCGGTACGTGCGGGCGCCGGTGTGGTCGATCCGGATGCTCGCCCAGCTCACCGAGTGGACGATGGTCACCCCGCTGGTGGCGAAGGCTCAGGCCCAGATGCTCGCCGAGGGCGTGAACGAGCCGGCGCCGTTCGCTCCGGAGCTGCCGGTAGGCATCCGCCCTTCCCGGCCGTTCGACGAGGCGAGCATCCGCGCCGCGCTGCCCGAGGGCCGCTTCAGCGTGGCCGACCTGAGGATCACCGCCTGGCTGGGCCGCCGCCGCCCTCTCACGTCACCGACGAGGCCCGCTCAGTCGCGGTCGCCGAGGTAGGTGTCGAAGTCGGGCTCCACGGCCGGGTTCAGGTCGTCCGCCTGACCCCGGAGCGGCTGCAGGTCGGCCACCTTCTGCCGCATGACCAGCACCGCGTCATGGTCGTCGAGGTCGACCTCGAGTTCGACACCGAGCCCCATTCCGGGGTCGGGCACCGGGGTGGCGTAGAGCTGGCTCGCGGGCCCGAGCAAGAAGGTCGTCGAGCCGACGACATCTCCTTCGGTGAGCGAGGGCACGGTGACCAGGTCCGACCTGGCCACATCGGCGAGCGCTCTCGAGTACTCCATGACGGCCGCGCACACGTCGTCACCGAGCAGCACCGAGCCGCTGGAGTAATAGAGCTTCTGCATGGCCTCACTCTGCGTTCCGCGCGCCGAAAGCACACCACCGTTGACGAACCGGGCACCGCGTGTGATGGTCGGGGCGGCCGGCCGCGCGATCGGCTGCGCGACGGGCTCCGCAACCCCGAACGGCCGGTTAGGCATCCCCGCCCGGGTGTGAGATGGTCAGAGGTCACCCACCACGTCGCCCCCGCGACACCGAGAGGTTGCATGCCGCCGATTCCAGGCGAGAACGAACTCTCCGAGGCCCAGCTCACCTCGGCCTACGAGCTGGGGTGCGACCACGCCGAAGACGGCCGGTCGCGGCACCTCAGCCAGGATGCTCTGTGGGATCTCCTGATCGGGGAGCCACGCACATCCTTCACCCCGCACTCGCCGATGGCGCTGATGCACCGCTACGAGGCCGGCTACCGCGACTTCTGGTTCTGACCCGCACCCCGAATCGACCGCGACCGACTGCCGCAGGCCCCCGCTCAGTACGCGATCCGCCCCTCCCGGTCGTGGAACTCCCCCGTCGGGCCGTCGGCACCCAGCAGCGCCAGCCGAACCGTCGCGTCCGTTCCCTCGGTGACGGTCTGGTGCCCGCCGTGCCCGTTGAAGTCGGTGGCGGTGTAGCCCGGGTCGCTCACATTGATCCGGAACTCGGGCAGGTTCTTCGCGTACTGAACCGTCAACGCGATCACGGCCGCCTTCGACGCCGCATACGGGATGGCCGGCACCGGGAACTCGTCGCGCCCCTCGGTGGTGAGCCACCGCGGCCACCCCACGCCCGACGCCACGTTCACCACCACCGGCTGCGCCGACCTCCGCAGCAGCGGCAGTGCCGCCTGAGTCACCCGGATGATGCCGAGCACGTTCGTGTCCAGCACGCTCTGCATGCTCTCGGCCGTGAGGTCGTCGACTCCGAACGAGGTGCCGAGCACTCCCGCGTTGTTGACGAGAACGTCGAGTTCGGGCAGCGAGGCCAGGGCGGCGTCGACGCTCGCCTGGTCGGTGACGTCGAGCTGCACGGCGATGGCGCCGAGCGACCGGGCCTCGTCTCCGGTGCTGAGGTCGCGCATCCCGGCGTACACGGTGTGGCCGGCTTCGATGAGCCGGCGGGTGGTCTCGAGGCCGAGACTCTTGTTGGCCCCGGTGATCAGTGTCGTTGTCATGCCCTCAGCCTGCGCCCGGCCGCGCGCATCCCCCAGGCCCCCGCCGACACCGGGACCGGCCGACAGGAGGACTCGCAGTACCACCCCACGCCCATCCCGAGGGCGCAGGATGGGACCATGAGCGAATTCGCCAGCGTGCTGCGATCCTGGCGCGACCGCGTCACCCCCGCTGAAGCGGGCCTGCCCGCCGGAGCCGGCCGCCGCACCGCGGGCCTGCGCCGCGAGGAGCTGGCCGCCCTCGCCGGCGTGAGCGTCGACTACATCGTGCGGCTCGAGCAGGGCCGCGCGCAGAACCCGTCTCCCCAGCTGCTCGGCGCCCTGGCCATCGCGCTGCGCCTCAGCGACGACGAACGCGACCACCTCTACCGCGCGGCGGGCGCCGCTCCTCCCTCGACCGGCATCGTGCCGCAGCACGTCAGCCCCGGCGTGCAGCGCATCGTCGACCGGCTGCACGACGTTCCCCTGGCGGTGTTCACGGCCACTCACGACATCGTGCTCTGGAATCCCCTGTGGGCCGCCATCAACGGCGACCCGTCGCACTTCGCGGGCATCGAACGCAACCTGGTGTGGCGGCATTTCATGTGGGGCCACGACGGCACCGAGTTCGACGCCCAGCACGAGGAGGACTTCGCGAGCGACCTGGCGGCCGACCTGCGCGCCGCCGTGGGCCGCTACCCCCGCGACGGCCGCCTGGCGCAGCTCGTCTCGCGCCTGCGTGCCGAGTCGCCCGAGTTCGAGCGCCGCTGGGCCGAGGCCAAGGTGGCCGAGCACCGCGCCAGCCGCAAGACGGTCACGAGCACCCCGGTGGGCCCCATCACCGTCGACTGCGACGTGCTCACGGCCCCGGGCAGCGACCTGCGCATCGTGGTCTACACGGTGGCCCCCGACAGCCCGGATGCGGCCCGCCTCGACCTCCTGCGCGTCACCGGCCTGCAAACGCTCACCCCCACCCCGGCCTGACCCGCCAGCGTCGTCCGGCCGAATCCGCGCCACCCCGCCAGTGTCGGGCAAGTGGCGGGACTCTGGCGGGTTGCTGTCGTGGTCGCATCCGGGCCTCGCGCCGTAGCGTTGCCCCATGAACGAATCGCGCATCACCACCCTCCGCCGTGAGCGGGGCTGGACCCAGGAGAAGCTCGCCCTCGAGAGCGGCGTCGCCGTGCGAACCATCCAGCGCCTCGAGGGCGGCCACGACGCCAGCCTCGAGACCCTGTCGATGGTGGCGAAGTCGCTGCAGGTACCCGTTCGCGACCTCTTCACCACGGTCGACGACGACGACTTCAGCGCTGCGGTCGACGGCCTCGACGACCGTGCGGCCGCCCAGCAGCGCCGGCGCGACTCCGTGGTCGAGGGCTACCGCAACCTCTACCGCGGGGTGGGTCTGCTGGTCACGTTCGTGGTGATCGCCCTCATCGCCACCCAGGTGGTGCCGGGCATCGCCATCCTGGCCGTGGCCGCGTACTGGGCGGCCGGCAGCCTGCTCTCGCGCTTCCTGCTCGACTCGGTCATCAACCCCCGCCTCGACCAGAAGTACCCGCTCTCCCGCTCGGCCACCCCCGCCGAGTGAGCTCCTCATCCCCGCCCGCCACGGCAGGCCGCGCAGGTGTCCACCATCTGGTGGACGCGACGCCTCCCGTGACTTCGTAGAGTGACGGATGCAGGGCCGCACTCCGCGCGGCCCTGGCGCACCGCCGAGAACGGAGCACCCATGGACAGCGCAGTCACCGCCGTAGTCATCGCCGCGATCGTGGTCGTGGTGATCGTCGTCGTGACACTGATCGCGTACTCGGCCCGCCGCTCGGCAGCCGCGGGCCGGCGATCCCGCTCCGCCGCCCAGAACGATGCCGGGGCGACCCCGGTCTTCTTCGGCTCCGACCCGCCCTCGTCATCTCGCGACGACCACCACCCCGGCGTCGACCCCGACGGCCCGCCCACCCCGACGCACACCGGCAGCCAGGACGGCGGCGGCACCGACAGCGGGAGCTACGACGGCGGCGGTGGAAGCAGCGGCGGCGGTTCTGACGGCGGCGGCGGGGGCGACGGCGGTGGTGGTGGCGGAGGCGACTGACTGCCCGCATCCACACGCCGGCCGGCTCAGCCCAGCGACCCCGCCGCGATCCGCTGCAGCGCCGCCACGTGCCCGTCGAACGCCCGGCGCCCGGCGACGGTGAGCCCGACGGTGGTCGTCTGCCGCAGATCGCTCCGCCCGCTCGACGCCCCCTTCGACACCTTCACGTAGCCGACGTCGGCGAGCGCCTTCAGCGTCTTGGAGAGATTGGCCTCCGACAGCCCCAGGGCCGACCGCAGCACCGAGAACTCCGCCGTGTCGACCGGACGCAGCAGCCCGCAGATGCGCAACCGGTTCGGTGCGTGGATGAGCTCGTCGAACCCGTCCTCAGCGCCCATGCCGGAGCTCACGATCGTAGGCGCGGTCATAGAGCACGCCGCCGCCCCACATCACCGCGAACGCTGCGGCGGCCGAGGCGGCGATCCAGGCGGAGTGCCCGGTGGCGGCCAGCGAGAACGACACCCCCAGCAGCAGAACCACCACGATGCCCAGCACGATCGACAGCCCCAGGCTCCGCGGCCCGGCCGTGCGGGTGACGGTGAGCCCGGTGGCCTTCTGGTACGCCATCGTCAGGAAGACGATCCCGAGGCATCCGAACGTCACCATCACGAACTGCCCCGGCAGTCCCCCGCCGGGCGAGCCGATGATCAGTGCGGTCGCCACCCCGAGCAGAGGGTAGTACCAGCGAGGTGTGCTGATGCGATCGGCGAGCACCTGCCGATCGGCGTGCAGCGCGTCGAGCGCCTCCCGTGCCTGCGCGCTCTCGTCGTTCGCCCGCATCCGTTCCGATTCACTTTCCATACAGCCAAGTCTTTCACTTGCCTGCGAGTAAAGTCAATGCTCGCCGACCGCCACTCCATCACCGCGCGCCTCCCGGCCCCGGGCGCGCACGGCGAGCACAGCCAGGATGACCGCGGCCAGCCCGAGCACCGCGGCGAGCATCCAGGTCACCACGAGAACGACGAACCCGCCGGGCCGTTCGACGTAGTGGTTGGTCTCGTTCGCGGCATCCCATTCGATCCAGGACACTCCGTACCCCGAGCCCAGAACGACCAGTATCAGCCCCGCCCCGGCCGCGAGCGCGGCGAGCAGCCCCGCCCGCACCGACCACGACTGGCGCTGCCCCCTCGCCGCGACCGCGAACCCGACGGCCGCCGCCACGACGGCGATCGCACCCGGCACCTCGCTGCCGATCGGGCTGTCGTGCGTGCCGAAGAACGGGTTCAACATCACGTAGTCGACGAGCGGAAACGACACGACCGCCGCCACGGCCACGAGGGCCCAGCCCAGCGCTTCGACAGACCGTCGCGTGCGGTACGCGAGTGCGACCGCGGTGACGACGGATGCGAGGGCCGCCACGAGAGAGACGACCGAGAGAACGGCCCAGCTCTCGATCACCCCCAGCTCACCCTCGGTCGCGGCAGCCAGCAGCTGCGTGACGGCGATGCAGAACGAGCCGGCCGCTGCGATCGCCGACCCCGCAGCGAGCACGCGACGCGTGCGGAACCGCCATCCGGTGACCGCCCAGAACACCACGAGCACCATCGACGCCACCCCCGCCAGGGCCACGGCGCCGGGAATCGGCTCGAACGGTGCGGAGATGAGGGCGTAATCGCGAAGGTGGTCGACGGCTGCGGCACAGGCATCCGTCTGCACCCCGTCAGCCGAGTAGGCGGGCGGGCCGTCGATCACGCAGGGCGCCCACCGCACGGTCGCGGCAGCGAGTTGCAGCGCGCCGGCCAGCCCGAGCAGCACCGCGAGGGTGGCTGCACCCCCGGCATCCGGCGTCGACGAGCGCAGATTCACGGATGTCGCGGCCACTGCTCCAGGAGTCGAGCGCATGGGGGTACCATCCCACGCCGACGAGTCCATGGGGTGAACACGCGGGTGGCGGTCGCCCTCCGCCCGAGGTCAGCGCCGATACGCCGGAGCGCCCAGCGGGATCGGATCCGGGTTCAGGCCCACCCATCGAACGGCGAACTCCGCCAAAGCCGCATGGTCGACGTCGAATCTCTTGCGACCGCGGAGGCGTTTGACCTCGGCCTTCGTCGTGGCGAGATCCTGCGCACCGAGCGCCGATGCCCGGGCGAAGTGGTCGAGGAGCGCCTCGGCCATCCGCTGGAAGTCACGATCCCAGTTGACGCCGCCGTTGCGCTCGATCTCGTCGGAGATCCGTCCGGTGATGCGGATCACCTCGCCCTGTACCGTCGCCGCTGCGCCCTGCGAGGGCACGAGGAGGTTCCACAGCTCCCGATGCTGCTCCTGCCACGTCGACGAGCTCACCGCGATGGTCGACGACCCGTCGTGCGTCTGCCGCGCCTCGACCGGAGCGGCGCCCAGGAGCGCGTAGATCTTCTGCAGGGCAGCATCCGTGGCGGGCAGCATGTCGGGGTTGAAGTTCTGGCGATGGAACTCGAACTGCGCCCCGATCCTGGCCGCATCGGTCCGCAGCTCGTCAGAGAGAACCGCGCCCCCGCCGACCAGCACCTCGAGGATCTCGGCGGTCTCGGCGATCGTGGCGTTCTCGCAGGTCGCCAGCGCCAGGGCGGCAGGCGTGAGACCGCGCCTGTTCACTGCCGCGACGTCCGCTCCGCGGTCGACGAGCACTCGAACGTTCCGCGCCCGGTGACTGCTCGCTGCCGCGTGGAGCGCCGTCTCGCCGTCTCTGTTCACCGCCTCGATGTCCGCCCCGAGATCCAGCAGCATCCCCGGTCGGCCGTTCCACGCCTTCGCGTGCGCCTGCAGGGGGCTGACGCCGTACGTGTCGGTGGATTCGACATCCGCGCCGTGATCGACCAGCCAGCGTGCGACGACTTCCGGACACGTGGGGTAACCGAGCGCCGTGCTCTTGCCGTACCCGCCCCGCGCATCGACCTGGCACGTCTCGAACACGGCAAGCACCGCCGCGTCATCCCCGGCATCGAGAAGGTCTGTGAAGTTCTTGGGGAGTGTTGACCGCAGGGCACCCATGCCGACCACCCTAGCCATCGCGGCGGCCTCTGCAGTCCGTGGACTGCGGCGCCCTTAGCGACCCGGCAACGCCGGGCACCTACTCCCGATCGGCGAACTGCTTGATCCAGAGCTCGTCAGCGCAATCCTCCGAGCACGCCTTACCGCCGTAGACCATCTCGGCCCGAGCGACCCTGATGCCGCAGTGCCGACACCGTCGAAGCCGTCGCCCCAATCGGCCGGCCGGCCGACCTCCGCCCTCCAACCAATCCTCTCGACGCCCACTCCCGGCGCCCACCGCTTCGGCTTGTTCGAGCAGGTACCGCCGAAGCGCCTCGTCGACCGCAGATTCTACCGACCGCCCAGCCTGTTCGGCCGCGGCCTCGATGAGGGCGATCAAGGGATCGGAGACGATAACGTTACGAGGTGCCATGCACCTAGTTTACGAGGTGCAACACACCTTTTCAAGGATTACTCACGTGCGAAGATGGTGCTATGCCGAACCAGCCCAAGACCCCGACTCGAGCGTTCCGCATCTCCGATGAGATCTACGCCGGCCTGGCTGAGGTCGCCAAGGAACGCGGCCTCACTGTCACGGATGTCGTCAGAGACGCGTTGCAGAAGTACCTGCGCGACGAACTGTGGCGAGACACCGAATAGGCAACGAATCCCCGTTCCAACCTGCGAGAGATTCGACAGCGCGCCGAGACGTTCGATGAATCAGTACGCCCCGTCTTTTGCGAGCACGGCCCTGGCCGTCTTGAACAGGATGACGAGGTCGTTCGTCAGCGACCAGTTCTCGACGTAGTACAGGTCCAGCCGCACCGTGTCGTCCCACGAGAGATTCGACCGGCCACTCACCTGCCACAGCCCCGTGATACCGGGCTTCACCAAGAACCGACGGTGCACGTGCTGCTCGTACTGCTGCACCTCGCTCGCCAGCGGCGGGCGCGGGCCCACGAGCGACATCGACCCGTTGAACACGTTGAACAGCTGCGGCAGCTCATCGAGACTGTAGCGCCGCAGGAACCGCCCCACCGGCGTGATGCGCGGATCGTTCTGCATCTTGAACAGCACCGAGTTACCCCGGTCGCGCTCCTGTTGCTGAAGAGCGATCAACCGCTGTTCGGCGTCGATCACCATCGACCGGAACTTCAGCATCTGGAACCGCTCGCCGTTGCGACCGATGCGCTCCTGGCGGAACAACACCGGGCCGGCACTGCTCAATCTCACCACCACGGCGATCACGAGCAGCAGCGGCGAAATGAGCGCGATGCCGAGGCCAGACGCGATGACGTCGAAACTCCGCTTGACGAACCAGGTACTGCCCTCGTACCGCGGAGTCTCCACATGGATCAAAGGCAGACCCGACACGGGCCTGGTGTGCACTCGAGGACCACCGATGTCCACCAAGCTGGGTGCGACCACCAAGTGCTGCCGACCAGGCTCCAGGGCCCAGCTGAGCTTGCGCACACGCTCCGGCGGAAGTTCATCGGCACTCGTGATCACCACCGTGTCGGCGTTGCTCGTCACCATCGCCTGCGGCACCAGATCGAAGTTACCGAACAGGGGAACATCGGTTCCTGGAACCGTCTCCCCGACGAGGTTTGTGGGAACGCAGGCGCCCACAACGAGGTAACCCGCCTGAGGCATCCGCCGCAGCTCTGAAGCGATATGAGCAACGGATGCTCGGGAGCCCACCAGAAGCACCCGTGACACGTACTCGCCTCTCGCCCGCTGCACGCCGAGCCACTGGCGCCACATCCATCGGGAGAAGATCAGCACGATCAGACCGAGCGGAAGAGCGATCAGCACATACCCGCGAGCGAAGCTGATCTGAAAGAGGAAGGCGACGATCGCGAACAATCCGAAGATGCGCAGGGCGCCATCGGCGATGAGCCGGAACTCCTGGATACCTGTGCCAATCACGCGGTATCCCCGAGTGCCGTAGATGCTGAGGACGGCCATCCAGCCAATGAGGAGGATGACGGAGATGACGGTGTAGCTGATGGCGACTCTGCCCTCATCCCGGATCGCGACATCGGCGGTGTCGACACCGAACCAGGCAATCTGCACGCCGAAGATGACCCACGCCAACACCAAGAAGTCCGTGATGATCAGGCGTCGCGCATAGACATCGCGCCAGTCCTGCCGCATGCCCGGCATTGTGGGTGCTCCCAGCCGTTGTTGCTTCTCAGTCACCACCGAATTCCCCATTCTCCATGGCTATCGATGCGAACGGCGGTGTTCCCACCACGTTGTAGTTGAAGTGTAGGGGCACTGAGGACCTACTGAGCGACTACTGAGTTACAAGCTCTTTTCCAGTTTCTAGCGCGACAGCTGCAGCGCCTCGGCTGTCGACTCGATCGATCGCTCGGCCTTGCGCTTGTTCTCGTTCAGCTTCTCCCCGAACGAGGGGATCATCGCGGCCAACTGCTTCTCCCACTTCGGGTACTCATTCGGAAAGCACTGCTTCACGAGTGAGATCATGATGGGCACGGCCGTTGACGCCCCCGGAGACGCACCGAGCAAACCGGCGATGGAACCGTCGGCGGCGGTGACGACCTCGGTACCGAACTGGAGCACCCCACCCTTTTTGGCATCCTTCTTCATCACCTGCACCCGCTGGCCGGCGGTGATGAGGTACCAGTCATCAGCCTGGGCGGTGGGCATGAACTCTCGAAGGGCCGCCAGCTTCTTCTTCTTGCTCGCCAGCAACTCGCCGATGAGGTACTTCATCAGATCGAAGTTGTCGCGAGCAACGGCAAGCATCGGCCCGAGGTTGTGCGGTCGAACCGACAAGGGCAGATCGAGCCATGACCCCGTCTTCAGGAACTTCGGGCTGAACCCGGCGTACGGCCCGAACAACAATGACGACTGACCGTCGACAACGCGGGTGTCGAGGTGCGGCACCGACATGGGCGGCGCACCGACCGCAGCTTTCCCGTAGACCTTGGCGTCGTGCTGAGCCACCACAGCGGGGTTGTCGGTTCGAAAGAACATTCCGCTGATCGGGAATCCGCCGAACCCTTTGATCTCAGGGATGCCCGACTTCTGCAAGAGGGGCAGCGCATGTCCCCCGGCACCCACGAACACGAACTTCGCGTTGATCTCGTAAGGGGTTCCGCCGACGAGCTCCTTCAGCCCCACCTTCCAGCTGCCGTCCTTCTGCTTCTTGAGCTTCTTCACCTCGGTCTCGAGGCGCAGCTCGGCGCCGTTGCGCTGCAGATAGTCGAAGAGCTGGTGCGTCAACGCGCCGAAGTCGACGTCGGTGCCGGTCGTGATGCGAGTGGCCGCGATCTTCTCGTCCTTCTGGCGATCTCGCATGAGCAGGGGGGCCCACTCGTAGATCACCTTCGGGTCGTCGCTGAACTCGATGCCTTCGAACAGCGGCTCCTCTTTGAGCAGCTCCCACCGGCGCCGCAAGTAGTCGACGTTGTCCTCACCGCGCACGAAGGTCATGTGCGGCGTCGGGTTGATGAACGAGCTCGGCTTCTCGAGCACTCCCGCTTTCACCAGAGACGACCAGAATTGCCGACTCACCTGGAACTGCTCGTTGATGTTGACCGCGCGCGAGGTCTCCAGCGACCCGTCGGGCGCCTCTGGCATGTAGTTGAGTTCAGCGAGAGCGGCGTGCCCGGTGCCGGCATTGTTCCAGGGATTGGAACTCTCCAGGCCCACGTCACTCAGTCGCTCGAAGATCATGATCGACCAGTCGGGCTGCAGCTGCTTGATCATCGTACCGAGGGTGGCACTCATGATGCCCCCACCGATCAATGCGACGTCGACATTCTTTGTGCTCACAGCCCTTAGTCTACGACCCTTGTATACAAGCGGACCCCGGTGCGACTCGTTAAATACCAGAGCCCCCGCCTTTCGGCGGGGGCTCCAGAATCGGGTGCGGAATCGGGAGTGTTAGTTCGCAGCCTTCTGGCGACGAACGACGGTGAGCACGATCACGAAGGCTGCGCCGAGGGCGAGCAGTCCGCTACCGGCCCAGATGCCGAGCGTCGGGTCCATGGCACCCGTGTTGGGCAGGCCCCCGGTCGAGCCGGTTCCGGTTCCGGAACCGTTGGACACGACCGTGATGGTGGTGTTGGCGAGAGCGCCCGAGCTGAGGCCGGTAGCGCTCAGCGTGTAGGTGCCGGACGCGTTCGAGGGAAGCGTGACAGACACAGACACAGCGCCGGCGGCGTCTGCGCCCTTGACGAAGGCCGGGCTGGTCTCAACCGCGGTGACGACCGAAGCGAAGGTTGCCGAGGCGGCCGACTCACCGGTGAGGGTGAAGGAGACGTCTTCGTTCGGAGCGAAGCCCGTGAACGAAACCGTAACCGTGCCACCAGCGCCGACAGTGACGCCGGCCGGAGGCGTCGGCACGTATGCCTGAGCGGCAGCCGGAACGGAAAGAAGTGCGAGTACTGCGAGAGCTACGCCCGCAAGAGCTTTTTTGATCATGGTTTGAGGTTCCCCACCCTTGTTGTTGTGAAAGGTTCAGTGCAATAAAAACAGCGTCAAGTCAATTTTTAGATCGACCGACGCTGTCGATGAAGCAGATGAATCCTTAGCCATGGTACCCGAATTAGCACTCTGAGAAAGACCTGTTTGTTTCGGTTGAGTAAACAGTTGGCTTGATAGTGGGCGTGATCAGGGCATCGATCTGAGATGAAAGGCCTGATTGGGCAACCAAATCTACAGACACCGTCCGACTCTCGCCGGGTGCCAGGTCGACGCTGAAACCCGTCACAGTGTGCAACCCGTCGCGCGCACTGAACAACGATCCACCGTCGACCCCGGGATCGAGATTGGTCACCAGCGTCGGCTCATCCGGGTTCGGATTCGAGGGAGCGTAGATGTACACGATCGTGCTGACGTTGCCGGGGGTCACCCTGAACGCGCCACCCCCGGTCACGTACCGTGGAAGGGTTGCTCCGGCGTCGGCCGGAGCAGTGTTGGTGAGCGTCACCGACACCGCGATCGACATCCGACCATCGGCGCGACAGACCGCCGTCGCCGTCTGCACTGCTGTGTCGAGGTAGTAGTCCATTTTCGCCCCGGTGGCGTCGTTGAAGTACACCCCGACGCCCGTTGCGTCGTCGGAATTGACCGGTAGACCGCCGGCGAGTGTCGTGTCGACGAGAACAGCCTGGTCATCCGGGTGTGAACTCCACACCTTCAGCCGGTCTTCCCCCCCGGCCTTGCCCAGAGCATCGAGCAGCTTGATCGGATCGATCGAGCCACCGGCGATCGTGTCGAAGACCGCCTTGGCCGACTCGGCGAACACGGCATCCTGAGCGGATGGCTCCTGATACTTCGCATAGACGTCGCTCAGCAGGAACTGCACCGCATTCTGCGCGGTGAGCACTTCACCGGTCGCCGGCAAAGTGATGGGGCCGGTGGCTTCCAGAAGGTAGCTCAGGGCCACCGGGTCGATGGACAGGACTCCATCGACCTGTGTGCCGTATTCATTGGCCCACATGGTCGCCGCGATCTGCCCCGAAGTGGCGAAGTCGGGCACCAGGGTCGTGTTCTGAACGTACCGAGCCGCGCGATCCCCGTAGAGATCGAGCGTTTCAGCGGGAAGCTGCACCACAGGCGCCTCGATCCCGCGGAAGTCGCCGCCGGAGGCCTGTCGCGCCAGGGACACCGAACCCGCGTTCGTCGAGATCTCGGCCAACGCGCTGGTTATCCCACCTCCCGCACGGAGCTCGGCGGGGTTCTGGAAGAGCAAGAGATAGGTACGCGCACCGTCAGCCCCGAGCATCCGGGGAAGGAGAGTGACCGCCCGGTCGACCCCCTCGATCAGGGTGTCCGCACGATCCACCGATGTCGTCAACTGGTCGACCGCATCGGAGATCGGGTCGATCGTCTCCGACACGTCGATGGATCTCGCCTGGGCGGCCGCTCCGTTCAGCGCTATCCGGGCACTCGAGACCGTCGGCTGAGCCGCGACTATCGGCCCCAGGTCGATGACGCCGTTCACGGGCTTGAAGCTGTCCGCCCCCAGTTCTGCCACGTCTGACACCAGCGGGAAGACCGCTTCTCGAGCGACGGTGTCGGTCACCTCGGCCGCCTCGCGCACTGCCCGGAGGTTGCCACCCACCCAAGGCACCAATTCGCTCACCCGCCAGATCGGATCACCGGTGAGCTCGTGCGCGGAGCGCGAGTGGTCGACGAGAGCAGCCGCGCTGGTCTTTGCCGCCTCGATCTCACCGTCGGCGACCTGGGATTGCACCTTCGATGCGAGAGGAACGGCGGCTTGGAGCTCCCCCGCAGCCAGGTATCCACGAATGCCTACCCAGGCCGCGACGGCCACCACGGCGACGAAGAGGCCCATGATCGACCAGCCGACGATCCTGCGGGTGCGCTTGGAACGGGTGCGCTTGGAACGGGTGCGCTTCCGCGACCGCGATCTCGAGCCCTTCCCGCGAGTCGGCTCGCCCCGAGGTGACGACGTCCCAGGGGACGGGCGTCGAGACGATCGGCGACGCGGTCGTGATGACTCGTCGAGGCTGGGATCGCCGGACTGCCAATTGCGCATCCAGTCGTCGTTGTCGCCGCTCACGAGGTCAATTCAATCAGAACGGCGTCGGAGGTCAGGGCCTTCCCATCCCCTTGTAGGTCCAGCCGGCAGCACGCCAGGCCGGCGCATCCAGGCAGTTGCGGCCATCGACGACGATCGCACCGTTCACGGAGTCGAAGACGTCTACGGGGTCGAGATCGCGGAATTCCTTCCATTCCGTCACCACCACCACGATGTCGGCGCCTTCGAGAGCATCGGCCGCACTCGAAGCGAAGTGCAGCTGCGGGTGCTTCGCAGCCGAGTTGGCCATGGCCTCGGGGTCGTAGGCCGAGACGTTCGCGCCCAGCCCGTGAAGCTGCACCGCGACATCCAAAGCCGGCGAGTCTCGGATGTCGTCGGAATCCGGCTTGAAGGCGAGGCCGAGTACCGCGACCTTCTTCTCGAACGCCTGACCACCGAGCTCTTCCACCACCATGTCGACCACGCGCTGGCGACGACGGAGGTTGATCGCGTCGACCTCTTTGAGGAATGCGACGGATTCGCCGCGACCCAACTCTTCAGCCCGTGCGGAGAACGCGCGGATGTCTTTCGGCAGGCACCCGCCGCCGAACCCGACTCCCGCGTTCAGGAATCGACGGCCGATTCGCGCGTCGTATCCGATCGCATCTGCCAACTGCGTCACGTCGGCGCCCGACACCTCCGCGATCTCGGCCATCGCGTTGATGAACGAGATCTTGGTGGCGAGGAAGGCGTTCGCAGCGACCTTCACGAGCTCGGCGGTGGCGTAGTCGGTCACGACGAGAGGCGTCTCGTTCGAGAGCGCCTGCGCATAGATCTCATCCAGCTGTTCCTTTGCGCGCTCACCAGCCGCTCCGGACGGCACTCCGTACACCAGGCGGTCCGGTGAGATGGTGTCTTTGACCGCGAAACCCTCCCGAAGGAACTCCGGGTTCCAGGCAAGACTCGCGCCCACCGCCTCGACGACCGCCGCCAATCGCGCAGCAGTCCCCACCGGCACGGTCGACTTGCCGACGACGAGGTCGCCGCTGCTCAGGTGCGGAACGAGCGCATCCACCGCGGCATCGACGTACGTGAGGTCGGCGGCGCTCTCGCCCTTCTTCTGAGGCGTCCCCACCGCCACGAAATGCACCTCGGCACCCTGCACCTCGGACATGTCGGTCGAGAACCGCAGACGACCGGATTCCGTCGCCGATCGCAGGATCTCGGGGAGCCCTGGTTCGAAGAACGGTGCCCTGCCTGCCGACAGTTCGGCGATCTTGTGAGCGTCGACATCGATTCCGACGACGTCATGGCCGAGCTCCGCCATCGACGCTGCGTGAACAGCCCCGAGGTACCCGCAGCCGATAACTGAAATTTTCACAGCAGTCCCCGTTTCAATCCAGCAGTGCACGGGACGGCGATCTCGCCCCGCAGATAATAAGGAGCGATCGCGTTACTCACGAAGGTGGTCGACATGCTGCCGATACCACTCGACGGTTGATCGCAGACCGTCTTCGAGGCCCACGCTGTAGGTCCAACCCGCCTCGGCGAGCTTGGAGACGTCGAGCAGCTTCTGCGGGGTTCCGTCGGGCTTGGTGGTGTCCCACTCCGTGGTTCCCGTGTACCCGACCACTTTGGCCACCGTCTCGGCGATCTCCGCGATCGTGACATCAGTCCCGGTGCCGACATTGACTTGCGCCGGACCGTCGTAGCTCTCGAGGAGGTGCAGGCACGCGGCAGCCATGTCGTCGACGTGCAGGAACTCCCGGCGAGGAGTTCCTGTTCCCCAGTTGGTCACCACCGAGGCACCCGATCGGGCCGCCTCGTCGTACCGCCTGATCAAGGCGGGCAGCACATGCGACCCCTTCGGTGAGAAGTTGTCGCCTGGCCCGTACAGGTTCGTCGGCATGGCCGAGATCCACGGCTTGCCATACTGCCGGCGCACCGCCTGGATCTGGAGGATGCCCGCGATCTTCGCGATCGCGTAGGAGTCGTTCGTCTCTTCGAGGTGGCCCGTGAGAAGCGTGTCCTCGCGAATCGGCTGGGGAGCGAACTTCGGGTAAATGCACGACGATCCGAGGAACAGCAGACGATCGACGCCGGCTTCGAGGGCAGCGTCCATCACGTTGACCTGAATCTGCATGTTCTCACTGAGAAAATCGACCGGATAGGTCGAATTGGCAAGAATGCCACCCACCTTCGCCGCCGCCAGCACGACATTCGTCGGCTTCTGCTCGCGGAAGAAAGCGAAGACCGCAGCGCGATCCTTCAGATCCAGCTCGGCCGATGTTCGGCCGATCAGATCGGTGAAGCCTTCGGCTTCGAGCTTCCGCCAGATGGCGGACCCCACGAGCCCCCGGTGACCCGCTACATAGAAGGGAGCAGATCGGTCCAGCTCTCGCGGAGCGAACTCCACCTCGTCGCTACTCATGCGGTTCCCCAGCTGGCCAACTTCACCGAGTCGATCCAGTGCCGGCCCTGGTGCTCGAGCGCCGCGATGTCGGCGTCGACCATGATCCGAGCGAGCTCGGCGGTGTCGACGGTCGGCACCCAGCCGAGTTTCTCCTTCGCTTTGCTGGCGTCACCGACGAGCGCATCGACCTCGGTCGGCCGCAAGTAGCGCTCGTCGAAACGCACGTGGTCTTCCCAGCTGAGTCCTGCGTGCGAGAACGCCGTCTCGAGGAAGTGCCGGACGGTGAAGTTGCCACCGGTCGCGAGGACGAAGTCGTCGGGCTCGTCGGCCTGGAGCATGCGCCACATGCCTTCGACGTACTCGGCGGCATAACCCCAGTCGCGGATGGCATCGAGATTGCCGAGGTAGACGTGATCCTGCGTGCCGGCCTTGATCGCCGCCACCGCCCGCGTGATCTTCCGCGTCACGAAGGTCTCGCCGCGCCGGGGAGATTCGTGGTTGAACAGGATGCCGTTGACAGCGAACATGTCGTAGGCCTCGCGGTAGTTCTTCGTGATCCAGAAGCTGTACAGCTTCGCCGCCCCATAGGGCGACCTTGGATAGAAGGGGGTCGTCTCGCTCTGCGGCGGCGGAGTCGCGCCGTACAGTTCCGATGACGAGGCCTGGTAGAACCTGGTGTCGATGCCGGCGAGCCGCACCGCCTCGAGGAGGCGGACCGTTCCGGTGCCCGTCGTGTCGGCGGTGTGCTCCGGCTCGTCGAACGAAACGCGGACGTGGGACTGAGCCGCCAGGTTGTAGACCTCGTCGGGCTTGATCTCCGACAGCAGCGTCACGAGGCGGGCCCCGTCACTGAGGTCCCCGTAGTGGAGGAACAGCTTCGCAGACGGATCGTGCGGATCGACGTACAGGTGATCGATCCGCGCGGTGTTGAAAGTGGATGCGCGGCGGATCAGGCCGTGGACCTCATACCCCTTGCTGAGCAGCAGCTCGGCCAGGTATGAGCCGTCTTGGCCGGTGATACCGGTTATGAATGCTCGTTTCGTCACGGAGTCCCCATCTGTGTGTCGAACGAGCGCAGCCTAACGGCCGCGCTCCGCTGCCAGGCTAACTAACCACTCAGCATAGTGATCGATGGCGGACTCAGAGCCAAGTACTCGAGTTCGATACTCGAGCCCCCTGCTCCCGAGTTGATCCGACAACGTCTCGTCGCGCCCGAGGGCGATTACGGCGTCCAGCAACGCGCCCGGGTTGTCGGCGTCCACGCGAATTCCACCGCCGGATGCCTCGATTTCACCTGCGGTGACGCTCGCCGCGTCGGTCGCAGCCACCACCGGCCGCCCGGTGCTGAAGTAGGACGTGAGCTTGCTGGGTACGGCCATCTCCGCCAGCCCGGGCAACTCGTTCACGAGGAGGAGATCTGCCGCTGCGAGCGCGTTCTGGAAGCCGTCGTTGGGCAGGGGATCGATGAACTGGACCCGCTGCACCCCGGCTGCCGCAGCCACCAGCGAATCTCGCTGATTACCGCCACCCATGAGCACGAATCTCACCGATGAACCCCGCTCGTCGGCAAGTCGTGCCGCGCGTAACACATTGGTCAGCCCCTGCTTCTTGCCCATGTTGCCCGCGTGCAGCACCACGATCTCGTCGGGTTCCCAACCCAGCGACTGCCGTGTCGCATCCCGGTCGGTGACCGGCGCCGGAGGCAGGTGAGTCCAGTTCCGGATGACCTCGACCTTGGAGCCATCCGTTCCGAGCTTGGTCACGGCGTGGGATTTGAACCGATCGTGGATGACGGCGACGCCGTCGACCGCTCTGAACGCGCCCGCCTCGATTCTGGTGAGCACCTTCTCGGCGACCCCGCCGCCGTCTCCGGTCTCGGCGATCCCGAGCGAGTAGAGGTCCTGCACCCAGATCGCCACGGCCGGCTTCGAACCCGGCAGCGCGATCTTCCGCAAAGCCATCCAGGACGAAACAAGTGCCGGCGACACGAGCAGCACCACATCGGGATCACCCCATCTGGTGAAGAGGAGCCGCATCCCGAAGCTGATCTCCGAGAGCAACCGGCGCATCCCGCTCGGATTCTTGGGCACGTAATGCCGGAGGCGGGTGAGCTGAACGCCGTTCGCGACGTCGTGGCGGGTCCATTGCCCGTACCCGTCGCGGATGGCCCAGTCCGGATAGTGCGGGTGGGCGGTCACCACTCGGACCTGATGCCCGCGAGCCATCAGGCCTTCCGCGAGGGACGACGTGTACGGAGCATTACCCGTTGGCTCAGGTGCGTAATTGAGCCCTAGTATGGCGATACGCAGTGCACGTTCAGTCACGCGACGACCATACCGCTACCGTGTTTCCAACTTGCAACGGAGAATGCAGTGACAAGCGAAACCAATGGTCGAAACCTAGACGCTGAGGTCCCGGTCATCGATCTCATGAAGGCTCCCGGCGAGCGAGCCGCGTGGGACCGCCCGAAAGCCGTCGTCTACCTCTGGTCGGTCGCAGAGCTCCTCTTCGTCACGAACCCGTGGCAGATCAGCTCCGGTCTCCGCACTCGGGTGCTCCGTCTGTTCGGGGCGGAGATCGGCCACGACGTGGTCTTCCGCCCTCGCACCCGGGTCAAGTTCCCGTGGAAGCTCCATATCGGAGACCGCTCGTGGATCGGCGAGGGAGTGTGGTTCCACAACCAGGACCACATCCGCATCGGAAGCGATGTCGTGGTGTCGCAGGAAACCATGCTCACCACAGGCAGCCACGCCCATCGACGCGACATGGCGCTCATCACCAAGCCCATCACGATCGAGGACGGCGCCTGGGTCACGTCCCGATGCATGGTGCTCGGAGGAGTCACCATCGGGCGCTCGGCACTCGTCGGTCCGATGACAGTGGTCAGCCGAGACGTGGCTCCGAACACCATCATCGGCCCGGCGCCCTCCACCGAGTTGGGTTCGCGCTTCCGCGATCGCAAACGAGCTAGCGGGTAGGGCCTCGACCGGTGAAGATCATGCAGGTCGCGACGCTCGTCACACCGGACGGCGCGTATGGGGGGCCGATCCGGGTGGCGCTGAATCAACTCGAGGAGTTGCAGCGGAGAGGTCACACAGTCGAGCTCGTCGCGGGCACGTCGGGCTTCGACGAGGTCCCGACCCAGATGCAGGGGGTTCCGGTCTCCCTCTTTCCCGTGCGGCGAGTCATCCCGAAGAGCGGATTCGCGGGGCTCACGTCGCCGGGACTGCTCGCGCACGTCAAGCGATCACTGAACTCGGTCGACGTCGCACACGTGCACATGGCCCGCGACCTGGTCACGCTACCGGCAGCGGCGGTGATCGCGCGGAGCGAGGTGCCGTTGTTCGTGCAGCCGCACGGGATGATCGACGAATCCGGGAACCCGCTAGCCAAGGTCCTCGACCTGGTCGCCACCCGGCGTGTCCTTCACGGCAGCGAGCGGGTGCTGTCGCTGACGCCTGAAGAGACACAGAGCCTGCGGGCTATCGCGGGACACGACCTGCCCATCACCACGATCGCCAACGGAGTCGAGATCCCGGCCGATCGTGCGGCACCGACGGCCGGCGGCCTCGAGTTCCTCTTCCTCGCCCGCCTGCACCCGAGGAAGCGGGCCCCGATGTTCGTCCGGGCCGCGTCGCGACTCCTCTCCGAGGGCCTGGATGCGGACTTCGTGCTCGTCGGGCCCGATGAGGGCGACGGCGCCGAGGTGCGTGAATTGATCGCCGCTTCAGCGGAGTCGTCTCGCATCCGCTGGGAAGGTTCCCTGCCACCCGATGCGACGCTCGGCAGGATGAGCACGGCATCGGTGTACGTTCTGCCCTCGGTCGGCGAAGTCCTGTCGATGTCGATCTTGGAAGCCATGTCTCTCGGCCTGCCCGTGGTCATCACGGACAGCAACGGTCTCGCGCCGGCGGTCGCAGCAGCGGAAGCCGGTCTCGTCATCGACCCGACGGAGGACGCATTGGTAGAGGCCCTCCTCAGGATCGCGACCGACGTACCCCTGAGGCTGCGGCTCGGGGCGAACGCCGCGCAGCTCGTGGAGAGCGACTACTCGATCAAAGCGGTCGGCCTCCAGCTGGAGTCCCTCTACCGTTCCCACCGCACACGCGAGCCCAGTGATTCGGAGCAGCCATGACACGAACACCCGCCAAACCGGATGTCATCGCGTTCATCCAGCCCTTCGTGCCGTCTTATCGAAAAGGACTGTTCGATGCGATCGAGAAGCGTCTGGCCCGAGAGGGGCTGAAGATGGAGGTCTGGCACGCGGAGCCCAAAGGAATCGTGGCCTCCCGCCGCAACTCGGTGATCGGGCCGTGGAGCGTGCTGACCAAGCAGCACCGGATCAGCGTCCGGCGTCGCAACGTGACCTTCCGAGCGATCCACCGCCGCGCCAAGAACGTGCGCGCGGTCATCACCGGCCTGGCGAGCTCGAACATCGAGACCTACGGGCTCGCACTGGACAACGGCGTCAACCTCATGCTGTGGGGCCACGGCCGCAACTTCACCGCGGGCAACAACCCCTTGGACGGTCGGCTGGAGGCGTGGCTGAGTTCCCGCGCCAGCCACATCTTCACCTACACCCAGCCGGGGGCCGATCACCTCATCGAGGCGGGGCTGCCTGCCGACAAGGTGTCTGTCGTAGTGAACACGACAGACACCGATCGGCTGCGCGATGCGCAGGCTTCCGCAGGTGCGACCGAGACGGATGCCTGGCGGGAGCGCCTGGAGATCGGCCCGTCGGCGCGAGCAGTGCTCTTCGTCGGCGCCTTCGACGTACCCAAGCGGCTGCCGTTCCTCTTCGAAGCCGCTGACATCGTGAAGCGTTCCGTTCCCGAGTTCGTGCTGATCCTGGCCGGAGCCGGCCCACTCGACGACTACGTCGCCGAGGAAGCGCGCAAGCGCGACTTCGTCCGGGTTCCCGGGCGCCTGGAGATCGATGAGCTCGGGCAGGTCTCGAACCTGATCGACCTGATCGCCATCCCGGGGCGCGTCGGACTCGTGGCCGTCGATTCGCTCGCCCTGGGCACACCGATCGTGACGACGCGATATCCCTTCCACGCACCCGAGGCCGATTACCTCACCGAGGACAACTCGGTGTGGTCGGGGGACAGCGTCGACGAGTACGCCGCAGCGATCATCGAGACACTCAACGATCAGACTCGGTTGAACTCGATCTCGGATCGCGCCCGGCAAGACGGCGAGGCGTTCTCCGCCGCGATCAGTGCGGACAACTTCGTTCGGGGCATTCTTCGCGGGCTGGGATCCACTGCGGCCAGCACCGACACCGCCGGCGAACGGTCGAACGAAGCGCGGCTCCTTGAGTAACCCGCGGCCGTTCCTCGGTCAGTTCGCGTGGGTATCGGCAGGGCGCATCGTCGCCGCCTTGCTGCAGGCGTTCTCCCTGATTCTCATCGCCAGAAGTCTTGTCCCCGCCGAGTTCGGTGTGCTGTCGGCCGTGCTCGGCTTGGCCACGGTCCTGCAGACGGCCATCGACATGGGTGTCTCGACCTTCACGACCCGGGAGCGCGCGGCCAACCCCGAGAGCGGCGCCGTGGCGACGGCGCTCCGCTTCAACACGCTCAGTTCGCTCGTTCTCACGGCGATCTCCCTCATCGCCCTCGCCACCGTCGCGATCGTGGCCAATCCTCTGTACTGGCTCATGCTGCCCCTGGCGTTCTGGGTGAGTGGGGAGAGGAACGCCGACGCGCGGCTGACCGTGGCCTTCGCCGACGGTGACGCCAAGATCAACGTCTTCAATCTCCTCGGGCGCCGGCTCTTCGCCATCCTCGCCTTCTTGGGCATGTTGGCGCTCGGGGTCGAGCCGCTCTTCGCCTACTGCCTGTCCACGGCGATCGCGGCCCTCGGGTCGTCCTTCTTCGCGAATCAGTACGTGAAGCGCAAGGTGGTCGTGCCGTCGTCGATCACCTATCGGCAGCTCCTTCAGCAGAGCTGGCCCTACTGGCTGCATTCCGTCGCCACGCAGCTGCGCAACCTGGATGTCGTCGTCACCTCGGCGACGGCCGGAGCGGTGCAAGCCGGCTTCTACTCTGCCGCCAGCCGACTCACGAGCCCCCTCCGAATCCTGCCGACCTCACTGTCGACCGTGCTGCTCCCAGCTGCCTCGCGCGCGAGTGCCCGCTCCCATTCCATCAAGCCCCTCGTTCGCACGGTGCTCGTCGTGGTGGCGATCATGACGGTGCTCTACGCCGTCCTCTTCGTGCTCATCCCGTGGCTCGTGCCGTTCGCCCTCGGCGATGCCTATGCTCCGGCGATTCCGGTGATTCAGATCGTGCTCGTGGGGCTCCCGTTCGCGGCCGCCGTGTCGCTCACGGCATCGCTGCTCCAGGGTCAGGGCTACAAGCACTTCGTCGCGACGACGTCCAGCGTGACCACGGCGGCCTGCCTCATCGGCGTCGCGGTCGGGTCGATCGCGAGTGGTGCGCTCGGCGCCGCGGTGGCTCTGGCCGGCTCGTTCGTGCTCCAATGCGCCATCCTCAGCATCGGCTTCGTGGCCTTCAACAGAAAGAGACGAAGCGCTTGACGACTTCTATTCCGCGGTCCCGCACCGCCTTCTGCAGCATCTCCGCGCAGCCCGACAACCTCGGCGACATCGCCATCCGACAGGCGGTCATCGACCTGATCGATGCGTCCGGTACGCCCCTGTGCATCTACACCGGCGGCATGCCCGCCTCCTACCTCCAGGCCTTCGAGCTTCCCGCTTCCGCCAGGATCATCACGTCGCAGGGGCGCTTCCTGCTCGCCTTCCTGTCCGCCTGCCTGAGGCGGCGAGCTCACCTGGTCTTCGCCCCCGGGCCCTTCGCGGCGCGGGGCGGCACCAACCTTCTCAAGTCGGTCGCGAGCCTCGCGAACGTCATCGCTGCTCGGGCGAGCGGCGGAGTGGTCGTCTCGTTGGGCCGCGCGATCCGAGGGACCAATCGCGCCGACCTCGCCATCCTTCGAGCCACCATCAAGGCGATGAACCTCTTCGTGGCGAGAGATTCCCTGACGCCCTCCGTCGTCGGTCTCGCCGTGGAGACCGCGCCGGATCTCGCGTTGCACGACATCGCGGAGGGCGGAGCACGTGACCGGCGGTACGTGGTTCTGTCTCTGCGAGGAGATCGCCCCACGAATCATGCCCTCGTCGCTCAAGTGGTCGAGGAAGCCCGAGAGGCGGGTCTGCACCCGATCTTCGTCACGCAGGTGCGGCGTGACGAGACAAAGCATCAGGAGCTGGCGTCGCAGTACGGCACCGAGATCTGCTCATGGACAGATGAGTCGCATTCCGAGCAGTTCACCCGGATCGAAGCCGTCTATTCCCAAGCCCACACCGTGTTCAGCGACCGGCTCCATGCCATCATCTTCGGCCTCCGGTACTTCGCGCTGCCCATCGCATTCCGGCATTCCGACGCCGACAAGATCACGCCGACCCTCGGTCATCTGATCCAGCTGCGGGTGCAGCAGAGTGACGCAGCCGCCCTGAACGGGCCGCTCGTCGACGACGCCGACTCCGAACGGGCACGTCTCGAGTCCGACGTGATGTCGGCATCACAGCAACTGAAAGAGCTCTTCGGCCGAGTAGCCTCCCTGCTCGGCGCAGCGGAATTCCACAACGGACGGGGAAGATCATGACGACGATCGATCAGGTGGTAGCAAGCGGTACCTGCGTCGGCTGTGGTGGGTGCGGGGTCGCGACCGGCGGCCGCATCCCGGTGACGCTCACGACCCGCGGCATCTATCAGGCGAACCTCGACGGGGTGAGCGAGGCCGACAGGGCGATCGGTTCACGCGTCTGCCCGTTCGCCGACGAGTCGAAGAACGAGGACGAAGTCGCCGCTGAGGTGCTGGACCCGGCTCTCCCCCACGACGACCGGATCGGCAAGTACCGTGGCATGTACGCGGGGCGGATCAGCGACGACACGAAGATCCCGGGCAGCAGTTCGGGCGGTATCACGAGCTGGATTCTCACGAAGCTGTTGGAGAAGGGCCACGTCGACGGCGTCATCCACGTCGGTTCCACGGAGACCCCCATGTTCGGTTACGTCGTCTCGAGGTCGGTCGACGAGGTCATGGGCCGCCGCAAGTCACAATACCACCCGGCGAGCTTCGCCGAGACGCTCCGATCGGTTCGAGGCGACGGTCTCCGGTACGCGTTCGTCGGGGTACCGTGCGCGATCAAGAGCGCCCGGCACGTCAGCGCAGAAGACGAGGTGCTGGCCGAGCAGCTGAAGTTCTTCGTCGGTATCGTGTGCGGCCATCTCAAGTCCACGGCGTATGCCGAATCGTTCGCCTGGCAGGTCGGTGTGCCTCCCACCGATCTCGAGACGGTGGACTTCCGGATCAAGAATCCCGCTCTCACCTCACGCCAATACAGCTTCGGTGCCAAGTCGAAGTCGACCGGAGAGTGGAAAGAGGCCGAGACCCTCTCCCTGGTCGGCGGCAACTGGGGCCATGCGGTCTTCCAGCTGGACGCGTGCAACTACTGCGATGACATCTTCGCTGAGACGGCCGACGTCGTCATCGGCGACGCCTGGCTGTCGAAGTACGAGATCGACTGGCGGGGTACGAACGTCGTGATCACGCGGAACGCCGTCATCGACGGCATTCTGGCGGAGGGTGTCAGCGACGGGAACGTCGGCCTCGACAACCTCGACACCGACTCCGTCGCCAAGACCCAGGCCGGCAACTTCCGGCACCGACGAGAAGGACTCGCCGTGCGGCTGGCCGACGACGACAAGGCCGGGCACTGGCATCCGACCAAACGTGTCGCGCCGGGCTACTCCCACGTCACCCAGGAGCGCGTGCAGCTGATCCGTAACCGTCGCGAGCTCTCGGCCGAAAGCCACGAGATCTATGCCCGCGCCAAAGAGGCGAACGATCTCGGCGTGTACCTGAACGCCATCCGCCCGCTGATCCAGTCGTATCAGCAGGAGACGAAGATGTCGTTCCGGATCCGGTTGCGGAACAAGGCGCAGCGCGAGTTCTGGAAGCTCGTTCGAAAAGTCCAGCGCTAGCTCATCTCGGTCATCCCCGCACGTCACAGCAAACGGAGAATGCATGTCTCAGAACCGTCAGATCTTCATCGTCCTCACCGGGGTCAGCGGAAACCTCGGTGACGCGGTCATCCGTCGCCGCATTCTGGAGTGGGTGCGAGGCACCGGAACCATCCACGCCTACCTCGGCCGCACGACCCCCGGCTGGGCCGGTCAGATCGCTCTCAGGGCGGACGAGGAATCCTACGGTGCAGACCGTCGCCGTGACTGGCTGAAGAAACTGGTCTTCGGGAAGGGGCCGCGCGCGTGGGTCTTCGATCCGGGCGAGGTGCCCCTGGGTACGGCGCACCTCAAGTCGGAGGTGCTGTTCCTGCTCATCGCGATCGTCGTCCGGCTTCGCGGAGGGAAGATCATCCGGCCGCCGCGCGCCGTCGGTGAGTACTCACCGATCGTCGGCTGGTTCTACCGGCAGTCCGCACGGCTCTCGGATGAGGTTCTGTGGCGCGACGAAGCGAGCCTGGCGCTCATGAAGGTGGGAAAGCTGGTACCCGACACCGCTTTCAGCGAGCCGCGTGTGCCCGGCGCCGACCCGGAGGACCGGAACTTCATGATCGTGAGCCTGCGCGGTAAACGCCCCCTGCCATCCGACGCCTGGTTCGAAGGCATCCGGCAGTTCTCCATCGCGAACGGCCTCCCCGTCAAGCTGGTCAGCCAGGTCGACGAGGACGAAGACCGGTCGAAAGAGGTCGCGGCGATCCTCGGCTCAGACGTTGCGGAGTATCTGCCGTGGGGAACCCGCTCGGACGTCGAGCAGGAGGCCTACGTGCGTGAGCTCTACCGGTCGGCTTCGATCGTCGTGAGCGATCGACTGCACGTTCTGATCCTGTCGTCGGTTGCCGGCGCCATCCCGGCCGAAGCCGTGCCGGACCCCAAGCCGAAGGTCGAGGGACACTTCGCGGTCGCCGGCTACCCGGGGGTCTCGTTCAACAGCGCGAAGGCGTCGTCCGAGGAGATCGCAGCCTTCCTGGGCCGCCAGCTCACCCGCCGGGACGAGTTGGACGGAGCCTTGACGAATGCTTTCGGGCGCCTGGAGTCAGAAGTGACCCGCATCCGCTCACTTCTGAGCTGATTGCGCCTGCTGCTGGTCTACGGCAGCCCAGGTGCGTGCGCGATGACGTCGATAGAGTGCGCGATACGCAGGGAAGGCCCACTTGATGACGCCTCCTCGCACTGCGGCGTCAGCCTGCCCGTGAGAGGCCAACCAGACGAGGTCACGAGACTTGACCCGTTTCCGGCCTCTCGCACGAAAGGTCCGGATGTCGTCCGGACTCGCTGATACCTCGCGCCGGATCGTCTCGTTGATCGACGGCACGATCACGTTGCGATAGGTGAACACGATGAGCGCCTGCCGCACCGAGTCGCTGCCGTCACCCTCCGCGTCGACCGCTGCTTCAGCGAGCTCGAGGCAGTCCCAGAGGTCGAGCCAACGGTAGGCGCGCTGGTTCAGGATCGAGCCGTCGTGCACGTAGTACGTGTAGTGCGCTTCCGGGAGCAGCGCGACCGTCTTCGCCGCAGCAAGCAGGGCGAACATGCCGCCCAGGTCGGAATGCGCCCTCGTGGCGGGGAATGGTGCCGACTCGAACAGGTGCCGAGCGAACAGCTTGTTCCAGAGGTGGCCCTGGATCGAACCGACGAGGAGTCGCTGCAGCGCCTCACTCCCCGTGATCTGCTCCTGGACGGACGCGTCTTGGATGATCTCGGACCGGTCACCGGGAATCATCACCTTCACCGCATTCGACACCACGATGTCGGCGCCGGCTCGGTCGGCCTCGCGAAGCATCGAGCTCACGACTTCAGCGTCCCAGTCGTCATCGCAGTCGGCGAACCACAGGAAGTCACCCGTGGCGGCCGCAACCGCCTGGTTACGGGTCGCGGCCACACCCCGCGTCGTGCTGGACAGGACGAGCAGGTTCGCGAGGTCGTCCCAGTCCTTCACCATTTCGCCCGAACCGTCATCCGAGTGATCGTCGATGACGATGAACTCGACGTCGCCCTGAGCAATCCGGCGCAGGTTCTCGTTGGTGCGCGCCAGATACTCGCGAGCGTTATGAATTGGGACAATCACGCTCACACGCATAGGTCACACCCCGTTTCGTCGTCGTGACCAGTCGCGGAGACGGATCAACACCAGGACGGCGATCTGCACGCCGATCATGAGATAGAGGTACCGCAAGTCCGAACGCAGGTTGTACTGCGCCGATTGGATGACGAAGACGAAGGTCAGTCCGAGAGCCGCGATTCCGACGAGCTTCCAGACGGGTTCTCGGAACAAGGTGTCGTTGAATCGCTGAGCGAGCCCGAGGAGGATCCCGATTCCCGCCATTCCGGCCGTCAGGACGACGAACCCGTAGTTGCCCAACTCCCCCACCGCGGAGTACGGCGTGTAGCGGTTCAATCGCAGAGCCCGCGCGATGTCGTACCAGCCCGCTGCGTCTCCCGTGATCGGATTGATGGACACCCAGAGTGCCTCGAGCTGGATCGGCGGTTGAGCGAACGCCGTGAGCCCAGAGATCTTGAACCCCGCGAGCACGTTGTTCGCGCTTGCGGCCAGGATCTCGGGGTTGAGCGCGAACACGTACAAGCCCTGAAGGTGCGGAATGAGTCCGTGTGTGGGCAGCCCGCGGAAGTAGAGCGGCAGAGACAACAGGATGAGGGCGAAGAACGCAGTCACGACCGCACCCACCAGGGGGATCCGACCTCGCCTCGCCAGAACGTATCCGATGAGGATGAGGAGAGGAACGAGCGCAAGGCGCCTCGTTCCGAGGGAGATGAAGTACGCGATGTAGGCGATCAGGAGCACCCAGGCGACGATCCTGCCGAGCCCCTTCTTCGAGAACACGACGATGCCCAGCGCGACCACGGCACCCAGGGCGACCATCTGGAAGACCGCTTCGAAACTCGAATCCCGCCCCACCAGACGGTCGGGGCGGGAGAAGAACTCCGAGACACCGAGGAATGCGATGAGGAGGGCGAACTCCACCAGGGCGAGCATGATGATGACTCCGCTGAAGCGCGAGAGATCACCCATGTCGAAGACGTTCTGGGCCGATGCTCCGGATGTCGAGCCCTGTCTGACAGAACGCCCTCGGGCGATCGCACCGAAGATCAGGATGACGATGGCCGAATAGAGGAAGAGGTTCGCGGCAGCCACTCTGATCTCATCGGAGACGAGGACGTCAACCCCGCCGGTTCCGCCGGAGCCCTGGAGAGCGTTCGTGAAGGTGAAGCCGGCCAGGCCGATCAAGGTGAGATAGGCGGCGAAGTAGATCACCGGTGACACACCGAGCGGCTGCAATCGGCGAGTGGTGATCAAGAACATGGCCAGATTGGCCGCCGCAACCGGCAAGACCCCGACGAACACGGGATCGAAGATCGTGATCACGGCTAGGAGGAACACCCCCACCGCGCCGACGATGATTCGAGGGCTGATGCGGGGGCGTGCCGGGGACGAGGCTTCGATCTCCGGGGGCGGTGTGCGCGTCATCGGAGCCCTCCTATGATCGCGATCATGCCGCGACCCACGTCGTGCCGCCATCTGTCGATGACCAGAATCCTTGCCCATTCCAGACGTACAGAGTCGAGCCGTCCGAATCCACGGCCGCCACCGGTCCGACCGGCAATGCCGTCTGGCAGCCGATCTCGCTCGCAGATGCCGTCTCCGCATCGATGTTCAGAAGGAACAGGCCCGTGCAGCCCTCTCTTTCAGAGACCACGACGACGTCGTCCGACGTCGTTCCGCTGAGCGCGCCGGCCGCAAAGCCGCCTTGCAAGAGTTCTGTCCAGGAGACCCCGTCGTCCGCCTGGACGAGAACACTCCCGGAACAGACGAGCAGACGGGTACCGGCGGCGTCCAGGCCCCTGATGGGGGCTTCGCACGGCGCGGCGACGGAGTCGGTGCCGAAGTGGAGCACGGGTGGCTGCCCGTCGGAGATCCACGTGGCCTCGCTGACCCGATCGGGGTACGACTGCCAATACTCACCCGCGGTGTAGCTGCTCACCATCGTCACCGAGCAGTCGCTACCCACGGCGGCCACCACATCGAACTGGTTGTCGCTGACGACACGCACCGAGAGGATCTCGGCCACGGAGAGGCCGGCGAAGGAGACGGCCGTCCAGGTCGCACCCGTGTCTCGCGAGAGCTCCACGAGCGGGGCCGGTCCGCCGCACGAACCTCGTGTCGCCCGGAGACCTACCGCGCCCTCGATGTCGAGCATCCCGGGAGCAACCGACGAGGTGGTCGTGGGGGTGGGAGTGGGATTCACGGTCGGAGTCGTCAGCCGGGAGTCCCAGGTCGGTGCCGGCCCGGGTATCTGCCCGCCGTCTGGTACGACCGGAGAGCGAAGGGCATAGACGGCCAACAGAATCGCGCTGACCGCCAGAAATCCGATCAGCAGAGCGGGCATCAGTTTCGCGTCCCTCACCTCAGCTCACCCTCCGGCGCGGAATCACTTGGCTTTCTTTTTCCCGGGCGTCTCGTCCTCTGCGTCGCTGTATCCGTAGCCGTACCCATAGCCGTAGCCGTAGCGCCCGTAGCCATACGAGTCGGGACCCTTCGTGGGAACCATGGTCATGACGACACCGGCGACCTTCGCACCGACGTTCGCCAGAGCGGTGATCGCGCCCCGCACCTGCGCTTTGTGAGCCCGGCCTGCTGCAACCATGAGCAGCGCGCCGGTGGTGTTGTTGGCGAGGATCGCCGCATCCGTCACCGGCAGCAGTGGCGGCGCGTCGAACAGGATGGTGTCGAAGGACTTCTCGAAACTCTGGATGAGGGAGACCATCGCCTTGGAGCCGAGGAGTTCACTCGGGTTCGGCGGAATCCGGCCGGCCGGCAGAACGTAGAGGTTGGTTTCTCCCCACCGCTGGATCACGTCGGTGGGCTGGGCACGCCCGACCAGGACATCGGTCAGACCGGCGCCCCCTTCGAGACCCAGGTAGGCCGCGACCTTCGGTTTTCTCAGGTCGGCATCCACCAGCAGCACGCGCTGACCGGACAACGCGATCACGATCGCCAGGTTGGCGGCAGACGTGCTCTTGCCCTCACCCGGGATGGACGACGTGATGACGAAGCTCCGTTCGCTCCCTACGTTCAGGAATTGGAGGTTGGTGCGGAGCGTTCTGAACGATTCGGCACGCGGGCTGCGCGGGTCGTCCTTGACCACGAGCGGATTCTGAGTCGTCCTGCTGTCGAACGCGACCCCGCCGATGATCGGTGCGTCGGTGATCTGCTCGACATCCCGCTCGTTGCGGACTCGGGTGTCGAGTGTTTCGCGGAGTACCGCTGCACCGATGCCGAGGGCGAGACCGATGAGACCTCCGAACGCGATGTTCAACGGCACGTTCGGGGTGAAGGGACTCCGCGGGACAGTGGCCTGCTGAAGCACCGTGATCTTGACCGGCTCGATTCCCTCGGCGTTCACGGGCACGAGATTGGAGACCGTGTTCTGGAAACTCGACGCGACGGCGTTCGCGATCTCAGCGGCTTGCCGAGGATCGGAGTCGACCGCTGTGATCTCTACGATCACGGTGTCGATGGGAGATGTCGCGGTGACTCGACGCGCCAACTGGTTCACGTCCGTCTGGAGTCCCAGTGACGCGATGACCGGCTGGAGCACCACCGGCGTGGTCACGATGTCGGCGAAAGACTTCACCTGGCTTTGCGCGAAAGTGCCACCCTGGGTCAATTCACTGACAGATCCAGAAGACTGCACCGAGACGAAGACCTTCGAGGTCGCTTGGTAGTCCGGTGTCTTCGTCAGGGAGTAGGCCGCACCGATGGCCACGCCGAGAAGCGACAGCGCCACGATGAAGATCCATCCTTTTCGCAGCACCCTGATGTAATCGCGCAACTCCACGCAGACGTCCCTCTCCCCACACGACCCAGGCCAGGTCTAGTAATACGAGCTAAGCCTCTCACACACCGTCGGTCGACCTTCAGCAGAGCTGTGCCGCCCCTGTGCCTTGCCCACGGTACGGCAGAGGCGCGGCTGGGTGCGCATCGTCGGTGACCTTGTTTACGATGCCGAGACCAACTCTTAACGAACACGACACGTCCGCTGACCACCTGAACCGGCTGCTTCCTTACTCTGGATCTATGAAGCCCCGCTTCCGGCGCACCTCTGCCCCCACGATGAGAACGCTGCTGACGGCAGGGGCGGTGACGATATTCGTGGGGCTGGTGGTCGCGATCGTCGTGGCCGCGTTGATCCCACGCCAGAGCGTCAGTGCCGACAGCGCCGACCTTCAGTCTCCTCCCATCACCTCGACTCCCTCACAGGAGAGCGACGATTCGCCCATGGTCACGTTCTTGGGAGACTCGTATACGAGCGGCTCGAAGATGGACTCCGGGGCGGACCACCGCTATCCGGCCCTCGTCGGCGAGGCCCTCGGGGTTCGGGTCCGTGCCGCAGGGTTCGGAGCGGCGGGTTACGTGACTCCCGGAACAGCTCGGAAGACCTTCTCAGGACTGCTCCCGAGGATCCACGTGGATTCGGACGTCGTCGTCATTTTCGGCAGCCGGAGCGACAAAGACGGCTACCAACCCACCTACGACGCCGCCTTGCAGATGTACCAGAGCATCCGGGCCCGCTTTCCGGAGATCGTCATCGTCGCGGTGAGCCCGGCACCCGTGGAGGCCGACATACCGCAGACCATCACGGATGACATCTCCGCCATTCACGACGCGGCAACGGCGGCCGGCGCCACCTTCGTCGACGCATCGACCTGGTTGAACTCCGGGACTCCCGGCATCATCGGCAAGGATCACTTCCACCCGACCGATGCCGGTCACCGTCACCTCGCTGAGCTGTTCACGCCGGTCGTCCAGGCCGCCCTGGAATCACGCGCGCCCTGACGGATTCATCTGCTCGCAATCCGCAGGCAACATTCGTTTACCCGCGAGAAACAGCGGCCTCGGTATCGTCTAGCCATGGGGACAATCGAGTACGAAGACGAGAAGCGAGCTCTGGTTCACACGGGGGATGCCGCAAGGCCGGTGGCCCGTCTGTACCACCTGAAGGACGGCTGGCACATGAAGCTGGCGCACCTTCACACCGGCAAGGCCTGGTTCGGGCCGTTCGAATCCGCTGAACAGGCACTCGCGGCGATCGCCTGAGTCCTGCTGCTAGAGCGGCGCCTGAACGATGTCGAATCGTCCAGGCGCCGCTCTGGCCTGCTCAGACGAGGCGGGCCTCGAACCGTCGTCGCAGTCGTCCACTCGGGGTCTCCACGAGCGTGTACACGATCTGCGCGACCACGAGGGTGGCCAGCAACGACACCAGATCTCCGATCAGCGGATTCACGAGGACGTTCTCGACCAGGTTGAGGACGATCCGGTGGAACAGGTAGATCGAGAATGACAGCACGCCGATGCGGACGACGACTCTGCTGTTGAGAACTCTGCCCACGACACCACCCGGTCGGGTGATGACGAACCAGAAGATCGGCACGAGACACAGGCATTGCACGGTGTCGGCAATACTCAGCCGGAACATCTGCGAGGGCACCAGTGCCGACAGCACGAAGATCACGACCGCGACTGAGGCGATCGGTGCGATCCGCTTCTCGATCCAACCGGACAGCCGACCAGACCCCAGCAGCCGGTCGCCCAGCGAAGGGTTCCAGAGCAGGGCCATGGCCGTCCCGAAGATGAGACTGTCTATCCGGGTGTCGGTGGACACATAAAGGCGGTCGAAACTCGCACCGTTGAGGCCCAGGAAGATCCTCCACAGCGGAACGACGAAAGCCAGCCCGAGAAGGGTCCAACCGATTGATCGCATCGATGCCCGGAGCTTGAACAGGACGAGAAGCACGACCGGCACCACGAGGTAGTAATGCTCCTCGACCGCGAGAGACCAGAACTGGGTCGTGTCCGGAGGAAGACCGTCTCGACCGACGATCACCATGTAGTAGTTGGTGTAGTTGAAGATCTCGGCTAAGACTCCCCAGCCGTTCGTGCTCGCCTCCACGAGGCCCGCGGCGCCGACGAGGACCGCGACCAGGATGGCCAGGTAGGCCGGCGGCAGGATTCGCAGTGCGCGCCTGAGGTAGAACCTCGAGAGCGAGATGCGCCCGGATCGACCGTACTCACGACGCAGCAGAGTCGTGATGAGAAATCCGCTCAGAAAGAAGAAGATGGTGACGCCGACGTGGCCCGGCCAGAATCCCGTGCCGATGCCCGTGGCGCTGTGCCCCACGAAGACCGTGAGAACGGCGATGGCGCGAAGCCCGTCGAGCGATGGAATGGTGAACGAGCCGTGCGTGTGATTCGTGGGCAATGCTGGCAAGGTACCCCCTAGGACGCGTATGGGTTCAGACTAAAGCTTCGTGATGCCCGCGCACTGCCGTCGCGGGCATCTGGCCGGTTACTATGACTCGAAACCTTGGGGGGTACTTGGCCGAGATAACGAGACAGCCGTTCCGATCCGACATCCAGGGCCTGCGAGCCGTTGCTGTGGGCCTCGTCGTTCTCTATCACGCGTCATTGCCCGGCTTGACGGGCGGTTATGTCGGCGTCGACGTCTTCTTCGTCATCTCCGGATTCCTCATCACGAACCATCTGCTCTCCAGCTTGCTCGGCCACGGGCGGATCCAATTCCCGAGCTTCTACGCGAAGCGAGCACGACGCATCCTGCCTGCTTCCCTGGTCGTCGCTGTACTCACTGTCGTCGCGGCGGTGATCTGGATTGCGCCCCTGCAGCTCAAGAGCACGTTCCAGGATGCGATCGCGACAGTGCTCTACGTGCCGAACATGCTCTTCGCCTTCCAGAACACCGACTATCTGGCCGATCACACTCCCTCTCTCTTTCAGCACTACTGGTCGCTGGGCGTCGAGGAGCAGTTCTACCTGGTCTGGCCGGCTCTCCTGGCGGCGGGCTTCCTCCTCGTCCGTCGATCGGAACGACGCCTCTTCTGGGGCCTGGTGGTCGTGGTGGCGGTGTCGTTCGCGATCGGGCTCTACCTGACGTCGGCGGCGCAACCGTGGGCGTTCTTCTCGCTGCCCACTCGCGCATGGGAGTTGGGGGTCGGCGGACTCCTCGCATTCGCGACGTCGTCGCGGCGCTGGAGCCCGTCGCCGGCAGTCGCTCGAATCGGGGGCTGGGCAGGTGTGGCAGGTCTGCTGGCCGTTGCTGTGTTCTATACGGATGCCACCGTGTTCCCCGGCTTCGCAGCGGTGGCACCTGTGGCTTCGGCTGCGGCGATCATCTACTTCGGCGGGCGAGGCGTGCGCGGCGACCCGGGGGTTCTTCTGCAGCTCAGGGGGATGGTGTTCATCGGGACCATCTCGTACTCGCTGTACCTGGTGCACTGGCCTGCCCTGGTCATTCCGGCTCAAGCGGGTGGCATTGAGCGAACGCTGCCCCTGTGGCTGAGCCTCGGGATCGCGATCGCGTGCGTACCACTCGCGTGGGCTCTCTACCGGTTCGTCGAAGTACCGGGCCAGAAGTGGAACGTCCTCAAGGCCGCTCGACCGAGACGGACTCTTGTGGCTGTCGCCACCGTGTCCGTTCTGATCGTCGGGACGTGCGGCGCCGGGATCGTACTCGTGGCGCGGACTCCACTGCAATCCGACGAATCCGCGGCGGCTCCGACGTTCGACGCCCCACCGGACTTCACGTCGTACGTTCCGGACAATGTCGTGCCGAAGCTCACTGCGGCTGCAGCGAGCAACCCGACGATCTACGCGTCCGGCTGTCACGTCGATGAAGCAACGACGACCCCCAAGGGTTGTGAGTTCGGCTCGGATGATTCCGCCCCGCTCGTCGAGCTGTTCGGCGATTCGCATGCCGCACAGTGGTTTCCCGCGCTCGACAGGCTCGCCGACGACGGCGTGATCAGACTGCGAGTCGACACGAAGAGCTCGTGTCCGTCATTCGAGATCGCCAAGCTCGAAGACGGAGTGCCGTACGTCGCGTGCGACGAGTGGCGGGCCGCAGTCCTGTCAGAGCTGAAGACCGTGAAGCCGGATGTGGTGATTCTCGCGAACTACGCGCGCAGCGCCGGGTTCGCCCAGACCACTGACTTCGTGAGCGACTGGCGGTCTGGTATCCAATCGACGGTGGAACAGCTTCCTGAGACATCACAAGTCTTCGTGATGTCGGACACTCCCACGATGCCGTTCAACCCCGCGGTCTGCCTCTCCGCCCATCTCCACGATGCCGACGCCTGTGGCGTGGACCGAGCAGACGCCGTCGACGACGCTCTTCACACCGCGGAGAAGTCGGCGACGGACGGGGCCGGGGCCCGATACGTCGATCTCACAGACCACATCTGCTCGCCCTCACGATGCGAGCCCATCAGCGGAGACGTTCTCATCTACCGCGACGACAACCACCTCACGCCTCAATTCAGCGAAGGTCTCTCGGCAGCGCTGGCCGAGAACCTCGATCTGGGTCGACAGTAAGGCTCCTCAGACGCCGAGATATTTACGGAGGATGATTTCCATCGTGCGCAATCGCCACCGCACCCGGATCATCGTGACACCGTCGGCACGCAGCCGCTCTGCGGAGTCCTTGGTGAGCCTCTCGGGGCCTGCCGGCCGCTGCCAGCCGCCGACACCGCGGTAGACACCCACGATCTTCGGGCGTGCGCTGTCAGAGCCGAACTTGTGATGCGCGTACTGAGTGACAGTGGTGTCGGACATGGCTGGTCTCCTCCTCGGTCCGCTGGACCGGAGGGCGAAGACGAACATCGGCTTCGGCCCAGCATCCGTGCCGGAGAACGTAGGGATTCCCCAGCGACACCCGCAGACTATGACCGCCACCCACGGAAGACCAGAGGCGGCGGGGGGCAGCTGTGTAAATTCCACATTAAAAGGGAGTGGGACGACCTCCCGTCGAACCACCGGACCTTCGTCGACGAGCTCCGGTCAGGATCCGTGTGCGGGATTGCGACACCCGCAGGGCAGGGAACCGATTCCCGAATAGTCCTCCACCCTCACCTGACATTCGGCAGGACGAGGAACCAGGTTGAACGCCCTGCGCAGTGGGCTCTGGTTTCGAGGCGTGATGATTGCGGGGTGTTCACACTCGTTGCAGAAGTTGTTCATGCCGTCGATGGCGGGGTCGACCACCGGCTTTCCGGGTATGTGACCGGTTGTGGACGAGGCCAACCAACGCTCCTTCACTCCTGCGCACGACGTTGTTCACGCGAAGCCCCACGCTACTGAGAATCAACACCTGTTGGTATCCCCCGTTGTCGGGGTGTCTCGATGGCGCAGGCCGATAGCAGCGCGTCAGGCCGATGGTCACGAAGATTCCCGCCTACAACGAGATCTCGCCGCCGGAATGATTCCAATTGCTTGGCAGGTACCCCCCGATCGCGGTTCACTCGACTATGGACCCCATCTTCTGGATACCGATCGGGCTGATCTTCGCCATCGCCATCGGCATGACGTTCTACGCGTACTGGCGCGGGGAGAAGTCCAAGCTCGACGTCGAGAAGCGAGCCGAGCTCGAGGCCGAAGCCGGCACCGAACCCGAACCCGAACCCGGGCAGCAGGGAAGAACGGCCCGGTAATGCCGACCACGACCGATCAGCTCCTGGGGGTGCTCGGGGTCGACCGGATCACGCCCGTCTTCCAGCCGATCGTCGACATCGACAGTGGTGCCCTCGTGGCGAGCGAGGCACTGACCCGGAGCCGCCGGGGCGACGTGCCGGTCTCCCCCATCGACCTCTTCGCCGAGGCGAGGCGGCTCGGGCTCACCAGCGAGCTCGACACGCTGTGCTTCTTCAGCGCCGTCGATGCCGCGCAGGCACAGGGGATGACCGAGGCGAACTCCCTCTTCGTGAACATCGAACCGGAGAGTCTGGCGGCGGCTTCGCATATAGAGGACGCCGATCATCCGCGGGTGATGGTGGAGGTGACCGAGCGCTCGTTGACGAGCAGCCCGGGCGATCTCCTCCGCACCACCGGAGCGCTCCGGCAGCTCGGCCACGGCATCGCGATCGACGACCTCGGCGCCGAGCCGGCCTCGCTGGCGCTGCTGCCGCTCATCCGGCCCGACGTGATCAAGCTCGACATGGCCCTCATCCGCCGCAACGACCCTCGCCACGCGGCACGCATCATGACCGTGGTGGCCGGTTACGCCGAGCGGCAGGATGCCGTGATCCTCGCCGAGGGCATCGAGACCGACAAGCATCTGGCCACCGCGCGGGCGATGGGGGCGACGCTCGGCCAGGGCTGGCTCTTCGGGCGGCCCGACGAGCACTTCGACTCGAGAGCGGCAGGCGTGCTGGTGGGTTCCGCCGACTCCCGCGCAGTTCGCCCACCGGATGCCGGGGGCGGGCTCACCCCGTTCGACATCGTCAGCGAGGCGGTCGTTCCGCGCCGAGGCGACCGGGAGCTGTTGGTGAACGTGAGCAAGCACCTGGAGGAGCGAGCCGCCGAGGGCCGGGACACGGCGGTGCTGCTGACGACGTTCCAGGCTGAGGACAACGTCACCGCCCAGACCCGGGAACGGTACGAGCGGCTCATCGCCAGCGGATGCCTTCTGACCGTGTTCACCGCGCGCCGCACGGCCGCGTTCTCGGCGCCGTCGCGCAACGTGGTGATCGCAGACGGCGACCGGCTCACGACGGAGTGGGACGTCATCCTGCTCACCGCCGACTACGCAGCCGCGCTCACCGCGCGGGAGATCGACGTCTCCCGGCATCGGCAGGGCGACTACGAGTTCTGCCTCACGACCGACCGCGATCTCGTGTCGAAGGCCGCGGTGTCGCTGCTCACCGGGAGGCCGTAGGGGCTGGCCGTCTGCCGGAGGGCCGACCCGGCGACGATGGTCAGAGGCGGGCGCGGTCGGGCACCTCGCGGGCGAGCAGCAGGGCCACCGCACCGAGGAGGGTGCCTGTGACGCGGCGCTGCCAGAGTGCCCAGGCCGGGCGGCGGGCGAGGAAGGTGGCCACGGCGCCCGCGGCCACGACGATCGCCGCGTTCACCGTGAGGCTCACCACGATCTGCAGCGACCCGAGCACGAGGCCCTGCACGGTGGTCGACCCGCGGGCCGGGTCGATGAACTGCGGGATGAGCGTGAGATACAGGATGGCGGCTTTCGGGTTCAGCAGGTTCGTGACGAGGCCCATCCGGAACAGGCGCCCCGGGCTGTCGCGCGGCAGCTCGCGCAGGTCGAGAACGCCGCGGCCACCCGGGCGCAGGGCCTGCCATGCGAGGTACGCCAGGTAGAGAACGCCCAGCGCCTTGACGCCGATGAACAGCCACGGCACCGCCACGAACACCACCGCGAGGCCGAGGTTCGCGAGGAGCATGTAGACCACGAAGCCGACGCCGGTGCCGGCCAGCGAGATCAGGCCGGCGGTGCGGCCCTGGGCGATGGTGCGGGAGACGAGGTAGATCATGTTCGGCCCGGGGGTGAGCACCAAGACCAGGGCGGTGAGCGCCAGGGCGGCGACGGAGGCGGGTGAGAGCGGGAGCGACATCCGTTCACTCTGATGTAATGGCCTTGTGCATCTCAACCCTTACGGCGAGTACGCCGTTCAGCTGGCGCGCTCGCTGGCCGATGAGTGGCCCGACGACCGCGCCGGCATCGTGGCGCGCACGCGGGAGTTCGGCATGACGATGCCCTTTCCCGAGCACGACGACGACCACGGGCGGTGCCGGGGCGTGCTCGACGAGTGGCTGCGGGTGGTCGATGCCGTCGACCCGGATGCGCGCGCCGCTCTGCTGAACGAGCAGATGGCGGCGACTGCCGCGTATCCGCGTCTCACTGACCACGACGGCGAGGGCTGGCACCTGCACTACCGCGACGTGGACGACGACCTGCCCCACGTGCTGCAGGCGGTGTTCAGCGTGGGAACCGCACTGCATCTCACCACCCGCGGCATGGGGCGCCTCGGGCGGTGCGCATCGAGCCCGTGCACCCGGGTGATCGTCGACACGTCGCGGAACGGCACGCAGCGCTACTGCTCGCCGCGGTGCGCGAGCCGGGATGCCGTGCGGCGGCATCGGGCTCGGCTGCCGGGGCGGGCGTAGGGCGGGGGCGGGCGTTCGGGCGTAGGGCGGGGCGCGGGCGTTCAGCGCGGGGTGGTGGAGCGGGGGCGCGCATGGTCGTCGGCGGGGCGGGCGCGGGAGAATGGGGCATGGACTTCTCCCGGGGTGCGGTGCTGCTCGACGGCGGGCTCGGAACACTGCTGGAAGCGCGCGGGCACGACCTGTCCGACTCGCTGTGGAGCGCCCGGCTGCTGGCGAGCGACCCCGACGCCATCCGCGCCGCCCACGCCGAGTACTTCGCCGCCGGCGCGCAGGTGGCCATCACCGCCTCGTACCAGGTGGGGTTCGACGCCTTCGCCCGGCTGGGGTTCTCGGCGGGTGACACGGAGGACCTGCTGCGGGAGAGCGTGGCGCTGGCCGCATCCGCTCGCTCGGCGGCACAGGCGGCGGCGACGGCACCGGCGACGACGACGGATGGGCGGCCTCGGTGGGTGGCCGCGTCGGTGGGGCCGTACGGGGCCACGCTCGGAGACGGGTCGGAGTACCGGGGGCACTCGGGGTTGAGCCGGGCCGAGCTGCGCAGGTGGCACGAGCGGCGGTTCGGGGTGCTGGCCTCGTCGGGGGCGGACGTGCTGGCGTGCGAGACCATTCCGTCGCTGGACGAGGGGGCGGCGCTGGTGGATCTGGCGCGCGGATCGGGGGCCTCCGCGTGGTTGTCGTTCACCGTGGCGGGCGGGCGCTTGCGGTCGGGCGAGCCGATGGCGGAGGGATTCGCCCTGGCGGAATCGGCGGCGGAGGTGGTGGCGGTGGGCATCAACTGCTCGCATCCGGCCGAGGTGCCGGGGGCACTGGCTGCAGCCGCGAAGGTGACCGATCGGCCGGTGCTGGTGTATCCGAACTCGGGCGAGGTGTGGGATGCCGCGCGGCGGGTGTGGCGAGGGGCGTCGGGGTTCTCCGGCGGTTCGGTCGCGTCGTGGGTGGCCGCCGGGGCCGCGGGGGTGGGCGGGTGCTGCCGGGTGGGGCCGGCGGAGATCACGGCGATGCGCCACGTGGTGCACGCCGAGAGCTCGGCCGATGACCCGCGAACCCGTTAGTGCAGATGTCGAGACCTTTCGCTAAAGTCTCTAGATAGTCGAGTTACTTGTTTGGTGTAACCATGCACCGACCGTCTGGATCGTCGATGGGAGCGCCATGCCTGCACGCGTCGATGCCGTGCTCGCAGCCGTGCTGGAGCGGGATCCATCGACCCAGGTTCTCTACAACGCCGCGGTGACGCCCGACTCGCACTTTCTGGTGCAGGCGCCGGCGGGCAGCAAGATCTTCGTGCATCCGATGCATCGGCCGTTCGTGGAGTCGGTTCGCGCCGGGAGCCCTGTCGGTTCGGCAGGAAGCCCTGCCGGTTCGGCCGGGAGCCCTGCCGGTTCGGCGGAGTCGGCTCCCGCTACGCTGAAGGCGGTTCAGTAGGGTCGGAGCGGTGTCGGTGTCGACCGCACCCGTCGCATCCGTCAACAACGTGGTGCTGTACCCGATGCTCGCGTGCTACCTCGGGTGGTTCTACCGCCGGTGGGTGGCGCGGGTGGTGACCGGGGGCGGCTTCGCGCTCTCGTTCGTGGCCATCCTGCTGAACCCCTTGGATGCGGTGCTGCTCACGTGGTTCAACATCGCGCTCGCCTCGGTGTTCTGCCTGGAGGCGGCCGGGTACCTGCGCAACCGGCTCGACCGGGAGATCACCACCGACCCGCTGACCGGGCTGCTCAACCGCTCGGGCCTGGATGCGCGCATCGACCAGGAGCTGAGCCGGGCGCTGCGGGAGAACGCGGCCGTACGACTCGGTGGTGCGGATCGGGGGTGACGAGTTCCTGCTCGTGCTGCCGGCGACGTCACGGGATGAGGCGCTCGAACTGGTGATGGCTAGCCGCCGAGGTAGCGGAGGAGGCTGACCTCGTGGGTGCGGAAACGGTGGCGCACGCGGATGAGGGTGTAGCCCTCGGATCGCAGGCGCTCGGCGACCGGGCGCGCGAGGCGTTCGGCGGGGTTCGGAGGCGGGGTCCAGCCGCCGATTCCCTTGTAGACACCCACGATCTTCGGGCGGGCCTCGGGCGAGCCGAACTTGACGGCGCTGTAGCGGGTGGGGGCGTCGGTGGGATGCGGCATCCCGCTCCTTGTCTGGGGCTGTCATGGGAGCTGTGCGATCGGGCGGCGCGCCGGTAGAAGAGCGTCCGGGCGGCGGCGCAGCGGGTCGGGTGATGGTCGCCCCGGTGGGGTTCGGGGCGACCAATTCGCACAGTAGCGGGCGGCGGGCGAGACGGATGCCGCGGAATTCCCCCAGGATCGGTGGTTGTCGGGGGCCCGGCACCGAGTGCTCTACAGGAGGAGGATAGACGGATGACTGAGCCTGCGTTGGTGCCCGAGCTGCTGGTGCGCGATCTCGACGCGAGTCTGTGGTTCTGGCGGGATCTGTGCGGGTTCGGCGTGCGGTACGAGCGGCCGGACGAACGGTTCGCGTACCTCGAGCTCGAGGGCGCGCACGTGATGCTCGAGCAGGCCGGCGTGGGGCGCAACTGGGTGGCCGGAGTGCTCGAGGTGCCGTTCGGGCGAGGGGTGAACCTGCAGATCTCGGTGGGCGACGCCGCGGGGCTGGCCGGCCGGCTGGAAGCCGCCGGCATCCGTTTGTTCATGGCGGTGGAGACGAAGTGGTACCCCGTGGGCGACGCCGAGGCCGGGGTGCAGCAGTTCGTGGTGGCCGACCCCGACGGCTACCTGCTGCGCTTCCAGACCGCACTCGGGCGCCGCACCCCTGACCCACAGCGGGTTGGGTCGCAGAATGTCGTGCTCAAGGGCGGGTGAAGGTGAGTTTGCGCGACGCAACGCGAGCGCGGGTCAGGTGCAGGTGTAGAGGGTGAAGGTGGCTGCGGCTTGTTCTGCGGACCGGCTGGGCTGGGGGGACGCGTCGCCGTGGGAGGCGGTGGACCAGGTGCCGAGGGGGGTGCAGGGGTTGTCGTGCACGGCCTGGAGGAGCGGGTCGGAGGCGGACGCCGTCTGCTTGACCGCGAGCAGGCGGGTGCGGCCCGAGTCGATCATGGCGGTGAGGTCGGCCTCGGAGAAGACGGGGGCGGTTCCGGAGTAGCCGCCGTCGGTGAGCACCTCCTCGCCGGTGGTGTCGATGATCTCGGCCGAGAGCGCCCAGGAGTCGGTGACGAAGAGGGGCGCCCCGTCGTGACCGCCGCCGGCCGCGGTCGCCGCGTCGGCGAGCGCCTTCACTCCGGGAGGTTCGGTGGAGTTTCCGCCCCAGAGGGCGGGCGGAGAGATCTGGAACGGCTTCGACGGGGACTGGTTCTGGGCGGGTTTGATGCCCACGTAGGCGTCGCCGCCCGATCCGTCGCGGGTGGCGTCGAGAACCTGGGCGCTGTAGAGCGCCGGCCCGGCGAGGAGGGCGACGGCCACGGCGGCCGCGGCCACGGGCACGAGGCCACGAGGCCGTGGGCGGGGCTGCCGGTCTGGCGGGCGGCGCAGCGACAGGATGGCGGTGACGAGCGTGGCCGCCGCGGTGAGGGCCACGAGCGGGTAGGCGAGCACGGGCGGGGTGCCGCCCTCGAGGGTGAGCAGGGTCGTCCAGGCGAACTGGACGGTGACGACCACGAGGGGGATGACGCGGACGCGACGGCGGGGCGAGCGCAGCAGGCGGGCCGACTCGCGCCATCCGATGGCGGCGAGGAGGGCGAGCTGGGTGCCGATGGCCGCCACGTAGGCCGTGTGGGGCACGTGCGCCACGCTCAGGATGCCGGCCCCGGTGAGCAGCCACACCGCCACGACCAGGAGCATGGCCAGTGACGCCCGGCGCCCGGGGACGGCGGCAGAGGTGGGCGAGGCGGCCCGGCGGCGCCACCAGCGCAGGAGGAAGGCCCCGCGCCCGCGCGGCCACCAGTGCAGGAGGCCGAGCACCAGGCCCGCGAGCGCCGCCGGGTAGAGCCAGCCCACCTGGGTGACGAACATCGGGTCGAGCAGCTTCGTGAGCGAGGCGCCGGGCTCGGCCGAGGTGGAGACCGCCTTGGTGAGCGCGCTCGCCAGCCACGTCACCGGCGACGCCGACGGCAGGGCGGCCGACCCCACGGCCGAGCCCGTCATCCACGCTGTCGCCGCCGCCTGGGGCACCGCCGAGGCCGACGCCGCCCCCACCGCGCCCGGGATCGCGTGCGGAATGAGGCGGTCGATGCCGTTGAAGCCGAACACCATGGCGAAGACGTCGTCGTTCGTCGAGCCGTCGACGTAGGGGCGGTCGCCGGCCGGGATGAGCTGGATCACCGTGATCCACGCCAGCGAAGCCGCCACCGACGCGGTCGCCACCACCGCCGCCCGGCCGAGGCGCGCGCGACGCGTCGATGCGCCCCACAGCGCCGTGCCGATCACGAGCGCCGGCAGGATGAACCACGCCTGCATCATCTTGGCCTGGAACCCGACGCCCACGAACAGCGCGGTGACCAGCAGCGGCCACCACCGCCCGGTGAGCAGCGCGCGCTGCCAGAACAGCAGGGCCACGGTGAGGGCCATCGTGACGAGGCCGTCTTCCATCGGGTGGCCGAACATCGACACGAAGATGGGCATGGATGCCGCCGCGCCCGCCGCCACCAGGCCGGCACCCGGGCCTGCCCAGCGCAGGCCGATTAGCGACACCGCCCACACCGTCACCAGCCCCTCGAGCACCTGCGGGAGCACGAGCGACGAGGTCGACATGCCGAACAGGCGGATGCTCAGGGCCTGGGGCTGGGCGAATCCGCTCAGCTTGTCGAGGGTGACGGTGGCCGCCGGGTCGAACGAGCCGAAGGCGAACGCACGCCACGACTCCGACATCGAGCGCGCCGACGCCTCGTAGAAGGAGGCGTCGCCGCCGCGGGCGAGGTTCCAGACGAGCAGGGTGGCGCAGCCCGCGAGGATGAGCAGCAGGGCGACGCGGAATCGGCGGGGCTGGGTGAGCCACCGCGGGAGCGCATCCGTTCTCATGGGCGGCCTTCGGGGGTGGGGCGGATGGGGTCGGCGGCGGCCGGCGACGGGTTCGCCGCGGGGCGGCCGAGGTGGGCGGCGGTCAGGGCCGCCATGTCGGCGTCGCTGAGATCGTCGAGGGAGCGGGCCTCGCGGCGGTCGTGGCGCGACCAGCGGATGAACAGGAACACCAGCACCGGGATGTCGGCCAGTTCCGCGATGAACCAGAGCAGGTCGCCCGAGAGCTGCTGATCGCGGAGCGGGCTCGGGAACCAGGCCGGGCCACCGACCACCGAGGTGACTCCGTCGAGCACGGTGTCGCTGAGACGCAGCACGATACCGGGAATGGCGTCGAGAACCAGCTCGGCGAACGCGAGCATGAACTCGGCGGCGAGGAATAGGCCCGAGACGGCCGCTCCGCCGGCGAGCGGGATGACGACGGCCGCTCCCAGCGCGGGCACGAGCACGTCGAGCGCGTCGGAGACGGCCGGCGTGGTGCGGGCCCAGCCGGCGAGCGGCGTGAGGAAGCAACAGAACACCGCGAGCGCCAGCACGGTACCGAACACGGCGTTGCCCGTGAGCCGGGCGAGCCGTGAGGTGGCGGCGGCCTCGAGGAGGGCGCGGGCGCGCCCACGGAGGGTGTGGGCGGCGAGCTCGGCCGGCCGGCCGGTGGCGAGGAGCGCCGGCACCACGAGCAGCAGCAGGGCGATGCGGGTGCTGAACGCGAAGCGCAGCTCGCCGCTGTAGACGCCGAGGAACCCGAACTCGATCACCGCGAACGAGCCCAGGCCGAGCACCAGGAACCCCACGACACGGCGGCGCGGCCACCGGGCGGGCGCGGGGGCACCGCCCCGGAAAGCGGCTGCGCCGTCGACTCCGGCGCCGGCCGGGCGGCCACCCCGGCGGGCGCGGTCGTACCGAACGACCCCGGCCAGATACAGGGATGCGACGATCACGATCACCAGGGCGGCGACCGGATCGAACCGCCAGGTGGTGAGCGCGGTGGCGATGTCGGGCGTGGGGAGCTCCTCGGGGGCAGAGCGGGCGGGTGAGGACGTCGGTGGGCGGCCCACCCGGAAGCGTGGCACCGCCGTTCGCGGGTTCGCCGAGAGTTGACCGGGAAGCCGCCCGACGTACGTGCGGCGCTGCGGTCGGGGCGCCCGGCGCGGGATCAGACTCACCGATTGTGAGCCACGCGACACGAGACGAGACGGCCCCGGCAGCCCGGCCGGGCGCGGCGGCACGCGCACCGAGGGCGGTGCGGGTGCTGCTGCGCCCCGTGCCCCGGGGCCTCCGCCCGGAGTCGCTGCTGCTGCTCGCCACCACACTGTTCCTGGTGGGATTCGGGCTCGTGATGGTGCTCTCGGCCTCGTCGGTCGACGCTCGCATCGACTCGGGCAATTCGTTCGACGTGTTCCTGCGGCAGGGCACGTTCGCGCTGATCGGCGTTCCGATGATGCTGCTCGCCGCCCGGCTGCCGGCACGGTTCTGGCTGCGCGTGGCCTGGCCGGTGCTGGTGGCCGGATGCGCGTTGCAGCTGGTCGTGCTGCTCACGCCGCTCGGGGTGTCGGTGAACGGCAACCGCAACTGGCTCGCACTCGGCTCCTTCGGGGTGCTGCAGCCATCCGAGATCATCAAGGTGGGCATCGTGCTGTGGCTCGGAATGTTCCTCACGCGGCGGCAGGCCCGGGTGCAGGAGTTCGCCCATGGTGTGGTGCCGGCGGTGCTCGTGACCGGGCTGGCCATCGTGCTCGTGGTGCTCGGCGGCGACCTCGGCACGGCGATGATCCTGCTGCTGATCGTGATCGGCGGGCTGTTCTTCGGCGGGGTGCGGCTGCGGCACCTGCTCGTGGTGACCGGTGGAATCGCGGCGGCCGTGGCGGTGGCCGCCGTGTCGCGGCCGAGCCGGATGGTGCGCATCGAGGCGTTCCTGAACCCCTCCACCGCCGACTACGACGACACGCAGTGGCAGACCCAGAACGGATACTTCGCGCTGAGCGACGGCGGGGTGTTCGGAACGGGCATCGGGCAGTCGAAGGAGAAGTGGTCGTGGCTGCCGGCGGTCGACACCGACTTCATCTTCGCGATCGTGGGCGAAGACCTCGGGCTCATCGGCGCCTGCACGGTGCTCGCGCTGATCGTGGTGCTGGCCGTGGCCTTCCTGCGGCTCGTGCGGCAGTCGCGCACCCTGCAGCAGCGGGTGGTGACCGGGGCCGTGATGACCTGGATCGTGGCCGAGTCGCTCATCAACATCGCCGTGGTGCTGGGCCTGTTGCCCGTGCTGGGCGTGCCGCTGCCGTTCATCTCGGCCGGCGGCACAGCCCTGATCAGCTGCCTGGTGGCGACCGGCATCGTGCTCTCTCTGGCGAGGCGCGATCTAGAGTTGAGGCGTGCCGAGCCGGCGTCATCCGGTGCTGTCGGCGGGATGAGCGACGAGGAGAACTGATGGCTGAGATCGAGAGCTTCACCCTGGACCACACGGCCGTGATCGCGCCCTACGTGCGGCGCATCGGCGTGGAGCACGGGCCAGGCGGCGGAACGATCACGAACTTCGACGTGCGGCTCACGCAGCCGAACGTGCAGGACATCCCGACCGCGGGCATCCACACCATCGAGCACATGCTGGCGGGGCTGATGCGCGACCGCATCGACGGGATGATCGACATCTCGCCGTTCGGCTGCCGCACCGGGTTCCACCTGCTCATGTGGGGCGAGCCCGAGGTGGCCGATGTGGTGGCGGCGCTCACCTCGAGCCTGCGGTTCATCGCCGACGAGGCGACCGAGGCCGACATCCCCGGGGTGTCGGCGCTGGAGTGCGGCAACTACCGCGACCACTCGCTGCACACGGCGCGGGAGTGGTCGAAGGTGGTGCTCGACGCGGGGATCAGCCTCGACGCGTTCGCGCGCGTGGGGGTGTGAGGGGCGCTTCGGTGTGACGGATGGCCCCCGGGTGGTCTCGCGAGGGCCTGGCTGCGGGCGGTGCGGCGCGGGCAGGCTGGGCTGGTGAAGAAGGAGCTGCTGGCCGAGGCCGATCGCATCCTGGCGTCGCTGTCGCCCGGGAGGCGTGAGGCGGTGCGGGAGATCGTGGTGAACGCGGTGCACCGGGGCTTTCTCGACGAGCGGGCGCGGGGCTACCTCGTCGCGGCCACCCGCGGCCCTCTGCTGGCCGACGTGCTCACGGCTGCCCTGGCGGAACCGCCCACCGAGCCCTCCCCACCCGACGCACTGACCTTACCCGCGACTTCTATTACATCGCTGCGGCGATAGCTGATCAGGGCGCTTGGGAGACCGTGGAACGCGGGTTGTCGGGCGTACGGGCTGCGACCTCACGCCGTCACGGGATCCCGCCCGACGCCGAGTTGCACGGCCACGAGCTGATGGGCGGCTCCGGCGAGTGGAAGGCGCTGCGCGGAAAGCATCGAGAGGCCGCCGGCGTGTATGCGGCGTCGCTGAAGGTCGCCAGGGCCGCGGGTGTCGCCTACATCTTCCGGGGTCTCGACCTCAACCGGCTGAACGCTCGTTACTCCTACCCAGGGCAGCCCCATGGCATCGTCTTCGGTCATCTCTTGGAGCGCATCGATCAGTTCGCCGAGCGCACGAACCAGGACGAGCCGGTGATCGTCGTCGCCGACGAGATCGCCACGCAAGACGTGCACAAGCGGCAGTTCGAGAGCTACCAGTCGGTGGGAACGCCCGGCTACCGGTCCAGTCAGCTGAGCCGCATCTCCGCCCCGAGCGGCTGGTGGGTGAGATAGACCCCTGTACGGTGCACAGCTGGACCTGGGTGCCGTGACAGGGAAGGGGAAAGAACGAAGGCCCCGCGTGCGGGGCCTTCGGCTGGCGACGTGCCGGTGACCGGACCGTCGTACCGAAATTATCTCATCATCGCGCCGAGGGCGCAACGGGCGCAGTCCCCTGCCGGGGTCAGGCGTCGGGGGCGCGGTCGGGGGTGGCGGCGGGGCGCGAGGGCGTGGGGCGGAGGGTGAGGCCGAGCATGCCCGCCAGGAAGAGCACGCCGCCGATGATGTACATCGCGGCCGGGGCGCCGGGGGCCGCGATCAGGAAGAGCAGGATGATGACGCCGAGCAGCGCGACGGTGCTGGAGGGGTTGTTCAACGGAAGGGCCTTTCGGTCGATGGCGGCAGGGGCCACCCCGGCCATCCTTCTACAGCTGTCGCCGCTGAGCGAATGCGGGGTCAGGGCGCGGCCGGCGAGTCGGGCTCGAACCGGTAGCCCAGACCCGTCTCGGTGAGGATGTGCCGCGGGTGCGACGGATCGGGCTCGAGCTTCTTGCGCAGCTGGCCGATGTACAGCCTCAAGTAGCCGGTCTCGCGCACGTTCGGCGTGCCCCAGATCTCGGTGAACAGGTCGGCGTGGGTGATCAGCCGGTTCGGGTTGCGCACCAGCAGCTCGAGGATCTTCCACTCCGTGGGAGTGAGCCGGATGCTCCCCCGCCGTCCGTCGCGCGAGACCACGTGAGCCACCAGGTCGACGGTCACCCCGCTGAGCGTCACCACCGGTTGGCTCACCACGGCCGGCGACCGCCGGGTGAGCGCCCGCACCCGCGCCAGCAGCTCCTCGATGGCGAACGGTTTGGTGACGTAGTCGTCGGCGCCCGCGTCGAGCGCGTCGACCTTGTCGCCGGCGTCGGTGCGGCCCGACACCACCAGGATGGGCACCGCCGACCAGGCGCGCACCGTGCGGATGACGTCGAGCCCGTCGAGGTGCGGCATGCCGAGGTCGAGCACCAGCAGGTCGGGCGGATGCGTCGACGCCGCGGCGATGGTCTGCCGGCCGTCGGCCGCGGTGACCACATCGTGGCCCTGCGAGGCCAGCGTCACGCGCAGCGCGCGCAGGATCTGCGGGTCGTCGTCGGCGATCAGGATCCTCACGCCGCCGCCTCCGCGAGGGTGACCACCATCGTCGATCCGCCGTGCGGCGTCTCCTCGAACTCGAGGGTGCCGCCCATGCCCTCCACGAACCCCTTCGAGAGCGCGAGGCCGAGCCCGAGGCCCGTGGTGTTGTCGGTGTCGCCGAGCCGCTGGAACGGCACGAAGATGTCCTCCCGCCGATCATCCGGCACGCCGGGCCCCCGGTCGATCACCCTGATCTGCACGGTGTGCTGGAATGCCGACGCCGCCACGACCACCCGCTGATCGGCCGGCGTGTACCGCAGCGCGTTCGAGAGCAGGTTCACCAGCACCCGCTCGAGCAGCACCGGATCGGCCTGAATGGTGGGCAGGTCGGCGGGCAGGTCGAGGTCGACCTCGGCCGGGCCCACGTCGAGCTGCTCGAGTGCCGCCGGTACGACGTCGGCGAGATCCACCGGTTGCTGCGCCACCGCCAGCACCCCCGCCTGCACCCGGCTCACGTCGAGCAGGTCGGTGAGGAGGTCGGTGAGCTGCTTGAGGCTGGTCTCGGCCGTGTCGAGCAGCTCGTCGCGGTCGGCCGGCGAGAGGGTGGCTCCGGATGCGCGGAGCCCCGTCACCGCTGCCGTCGCCCCCGCGAGCGGCCTCCGCAGGTCGTGCCCCACGGCGGCGAGCAGCGCGCTCCGCACCCGGTCGGCGGCGGCGAGCGGCGCCATCTCCCGCGCGGTCTCCTCGAGGTCGGCGTGCTCGAGCGCCGAGGCGAGCTGGGCCACGATCACGCCCAGCAACCGGCGGTCGGAGGACTGCAGCGGCCGCCCGTGCAGTTCGAGCGTGGCCTCGTGGTTCACCACCACCCGGTCGCCCCCGTCCTGCCCGGCCGGCTCGCCGTCGCTCGCCAGCACCCGGTCGCCGACGAGGATGCGCACCCCCGTCAGCCCGAAGGCCTCCCGCGTGCGGGTCACGAACGCCTGGAAGGCGTCCTGCCCCCGCAGCACCTCCCCCGCCACCCCCGCGATCAGCTCCGACTCGGCCGCCGAGCGCCGAGCGGCCCGGGAGCGCCGCGCCGCCTGGTCGACCACGATCGACACGAGCACCGCGATCACCACGTAGAGCACCAGGGCGAGCAGGTGCAGCGGTTTGTCGACCGTGACCGTGTAGAGCGGATCGACGAAGAAGTAGTCGAGCGTCAGCCCCGACAGCACGGCCGCGAACAGCGCCGGCCAGATGCCGCCCACGAGCGCCACCACCACCACGAGCAGCTGGTAGCTCAGCACGTCGGAGGTGATGGAGTCCTCGTTGCGGAACGATGCGAGCAACCACGTGAGCAGCGGCCCGCCGGCCAGCGCGAGAACGAGGCCGTACACGCGGCGCCGCACCGTGAGCGAGCCGTGCGGGTGCGGCAGCGAGAACCGGTTTCCGCCGGCGGCGGAGTGGTTCACGATGTGCACGTCGATGTCGCCCGACTCGCGGATGACGGTGGCTCCGATGCCGGGGCCGGTGAGCACCGCGCCGAGCCGGCTGCGGCGACTCACGCCGATCACCAGCTGGGTGGCGTTGGAGGCCTTCGCGAACTCCACCAGAGCGGTGGGGATGTCGCTGCCCACCACCTGGTGGAAGGTTCCACCCAGGCTCTCCACGAGCGAGCGCTGAGCGGGGAGAGCGCCAGGGTCGGCCTGCCGGAGTCCGTCCTGGCTGGTGACGTGCACCGCGAGCAGCTGCCCGCCGGCCGAGCGGGCGGCGATGCGCGATCCACGCCGGAGCAGGGTCTCGCCCTCCGGCCCGCCGGTGAGGGCCACCACGACGCGTTCGCGGGCCTCCCACTTCTGGCCGATGCCGTGCTCGGTGCGGTACTTCTGCAGCGACGACTCCACCTCGTCGGCGAGCCAGAGCAGGGCGAGCTCGCGCAACGCGGTGAGGTTGCCGAGCCGGAAGTAGTTCGACAGCGCGGCGTCGATGCGGGCCTCGGGGTACACGACGCCCTCGGAGAGGCGGTCGCGCAGGGCCTGCGGGGCGAGGTCGACGACCTCGATCTGATCCGCCTCACGGAGCACCGCATCCGGGATCGTCTCGCGCTGCGGCACGCCCGTGATCTGCTGCACCACGTCGTTCAGCGACTCGATGTGCTGGATGTTGACGGTGGAGATCACGTCGATGCCCGCATCCAGCAGGGTCTCGACGTCCCGCCACCGCTTCTCGTGCGCGAGACCGGGGGCGTTGGTGTGCGCCAGCTCGTCGACGAGCGCGTAGTCGGGGGCCCGCGCGATCACCGCGTCGAGATCCATCTCCTCGAGCTCCACCCCGCGATGCGACACCCGGATGCGGGGCACGATCTCGAATCCCAGGGTCATCGCCCGGGTGGCGGCCCGCCCGTGGGTCTCCACCACGGCCACCACCACGTCCTTGCCCTGGGAGCGCAGCCGCCGGCCCTCCTCGAGCATCGCGTAGGTCTTGCCCACGCCGGGGGCGGCCCCGAGCAGAACCCGGAGCCGCCCCTGCTTCATCGCGCTCCCATCGGTCAGCCGGCCAACTGCGACAGCGCCACGTTCAGCTGCAGCACGTTCACGGTGGGCTCGCCGAGGAAGCCGAGGTCCCGGCCCTGAACGAAGGCGTCGACCAGGCCCTTCACCGCGGTCTCGTCGAGCCCGCGGGCCTTCGCCACGCGCGCCACCTGCTCGTAGGCGTAGTCGGGGCTGATGTGCGGGTCGAGGCCCGACCCCGAGGTGGTGAGCGCGTCGACCGGGATGTCGCTCTCCGCGACTCCGTCGCTCTCGGCGATGGCGGCCTTGCGGGCCTCGATCTCGGCGATGAAGTCGGGGTTCTCGGGCCCGTAGTTGCTGCCCACCGAGGCCGAGGCGTCGTAGCCGGCAGCCGAGGGCCGCGACTGGAACCACTCGGGCAGGGCATTGCCGTCGGAATCGGCGAACGACTGGCCGATCAGCGACGAGCCCACGGGCTCGCCGTCGACGGTCACCACGCTGCCGTTCGCCTGCGCCGGTAGCGCGAGCTGGCCGATGCCGAGCACGGCGACGGGGTAGGCGATGCCGAGCACGACCGTGGCGACGATCATGTAGCGCAGCGCCACCCAGTAGGGGCGGGCGAACCCGCGATTGCTTGCCATGATGATGTGTCTTCTCTCTTCAGACAGCGGTTCAGAAACCGGGGATGAGGCTGACCACGAGGTCGATGATCTTGATGCCGATGAACGGGGCGATCACGCCTCCCAGGCCGTAGATGAGGATGTTGCGGCTGAGGATGCGCGAGGCCGACAGGGGCCGGTACTTCACGCCCTTCAGCGCCAGCGGGATGAGCACCACGATCACGAGGGCGTTGAACACGACCGCCGAGAGGATGGCCGACGCCGGCGAGTGCAGGCCCATGATGTTCAGCAGGCCCAGGCCCGGGAACACCGCGGCGAACATGGCCGGGATGATGGCGAAGTACTTCGCCACGTCGTTCGCGATGGAGAACGTGGTGAGCGCTCCGCGGGTGATCAGCAGCTGTTTGCCGATGGCCACGATGTCGATGAGCTTCGTGGGGTCGGAGTCGAGGTCGACCATGTTGCCGGCCTCCTTCGCGGCGCTCGTGCCCGTGTTCATGGCCACGCCGACATCCGCCTGGGCGAGGGCCGGGGCGTCGTTGGTGCCGTCGCCGGTCATGGCCACCAGTCGGCCGCCCTCCTGCTCCTTCTTGATCAGCGCCAGCTTGTCCTCGGGGGTGGCCTCGGCGAGGTAGTCGTCGACGCCGGCCTCCTCGGCGATGGCCTTGGCGGTGAGGGGGTTGTCGCCCGTGATCATGACGGTGCGGATGCCCATCGCCCGCAGTTCGGCGAAGCGCGAGGCCATGCCCTCCTTCACGATGTCCTTGAGGTACACCACGCCGAGCAGGCGGGCCGGCTGCCCGGGCTCGCGCACGGCCACCACGAGCGGGGTGCCGCCGAGGCCGGCGATGCGGTCGGTCTGCTGCTGCAGCTCGTCGAACAGCGTGCTGCCCGCCGTGCCGCTCTCGCGGGCCCAGGCGGTGACGGCGGAGCCGGCGCCCTTGCGGATCTGGCGGCCGTCGGCGAAGTCGATGCCGCTCATCCTGGTCTGCGCGGTGAAGGGCACGATCGTGGCATCCGCCGGTATCTGAGGGCCGAGACGGCCCTCAGCGCTGGCGTCGCGGCGAAGGCCAGAAATGGCCTTCGCTTCCAGCTCCAAGCGCGCCAGATCCACGATCGACTTGCCCTCGGGCGTGGGGTCGGAGAGCGAGGAGAGCGCGGCGGCCTCCCGCAGCTCGGCGGCCGGAACACCCTCGAGGGCGATGAACTCCGAGGCGCGGCGGTTGCCGTAGGTGATGGTTCCCGTCTTGTCCATCAGCAGGGTGGTGACGTCTCCGGCGGCTTCCACGGCACGGCCCGACATGGCCAGCACGTTGTGCTGCACCAGCCGGTCCATGCCGGCGATGCCGATGGCCGAGAGGAGGGCGCCGATGGTGGTGGGGATGAGGCACACGAGCAACGCGACCATCACCGCGATGGAGGGCGCGGCATCCGAGTACCCGGCGATGGGGCCGAGCGTGAGCACCACGATCAGGAACACCACCGACAGGCTCGCGAGCAGGATGTTCAGCGCGATCTCGTTCGGCGTCTTCTGCCGGGATGCGCCCTCGACGAGCCGGATCATGCGGTCGACGAAGGTCTCGCCGGGCTTGGAGGTGATCTTCACGACCACCCGGTCGGAGAGCACGCGGGTACCCCCGGTGACGGCGCTGCGGTCGCCGCCCGACTCGCGCACCACCGGAGCCGACTCGCCCGTGATGGCCGATTCGTCGATGGAGGCGATGCCGTCGATGATGTCGCCGTCGCCGGGCACGAGCTCGCCGGCCACCACCACCACCACGTCGCCGAGCGTGAGGTCGGCCGACGCCACCTGCACCGTGGAGGCCTGGAGGGCCGCCGGGTCTTTCGTGGAGTCGTAGTTCTCGACGCGGGCGGCCATGGTGCTGGTGCGGGTTGCCCGCAGGGTGGCGGCCTGCGCCTTGCCGCGGCCCTCGGCCACCGACTCGGCGAGGTTCGCGAAGAGCACGGTGAGCCAGAGCCAGACGGCGATGGCCCAGGTGAAGGCGAGCGAGTCGCCGCCTTCGGCACCGAGGAACGGCTGCGCGACGGCGAGCACGGTGGTGAACGCCGCGCCCACCTCGACGATGAACATCACGGGGTTTCGCCACATCAGCCGCGGCGAGAGCTTTCTGAGCGCCTCGGGGAGCCCCGCGACGATCTGGGTGGAGAGGTTGGACATTACTGAAGCCCTTCGGCGAGAGGTCCGAGTGCGAGCACGGGGAAGTAGGTGAGGGCGACGACGATCACGATCACGCCCACGAGGAGGCCCACGAACTGCGGGCGATGGGTCGGCAGGGTTCCCGCGGTTGCGGGCACCTTGCCCTGCGCGGCGAGGGAACCGGCGAGGGCCAGCACCAGCACGATCGGGATGAACCGGCCGAGCAGCATGGCCACGGCGAGCGCGGTGTTGAACCACGGCGTGTTCGCCGTGAGTCCGGCGAAGGCCGAACCGTTGTTGTTCGCGGCGCTGGTGAAGGCGTAGAGCACCTCGGTGAAGCCGTGCAGCCCGGGGTTCCAGATCGACGTGCTCTCGACGTCGTCGCGGATGGCCGGGACGGCGAAGCTGAGCGCGGTGCCGAGGAGCACGAGCGTGGGTGTGGCGAGGATGTAGAGGCTCGCCAGCTTGATCTCGCGCGGGCCGATCTTCTTGCCCAGGTACTCGGGCGTGCGGCCCACCAGGAGCCCCGCGATGAACACCGTGATGATGGCGATGATCAGGATGCCGTAGAGGCCGGCGCCGATACCACCGGGCGCGATCTCACCGAGCATCATGTTGAACAGCGTCATCATGCCGCCGAGCGAGGTGAAGCTGTCGTGCATCGAGTTCACCGCCCCCGTGGAGGTGATGGTGGAGGTGGTGGCGAACAGCGTCGATCCGAGGATGCCGAAGCGCTGCTCCTTGCCCTCCATCGCGCCGCCCGCCAGCTGCGGCCCGGTGCCGGCACCGGCGAACTCGAACGCGGTGAGAGCCGCGAACGACACCAGGAAGAGCGCGCCCATGGCCGCGAGGATGGCGTAGCCCTGGCGCTTGTCACCCACCATCACGCCGAACGTGCGCGTCAGGGCGAACGGGATGGCCAGCATCAGCACGATCTGGAACATGTTCGTCCAGGGCGTGGGGTTCTCGAACGGATGCGCGGAGTTCACGTTGAAGAACCCGCCACCGTTGTTGCCCACCATCTTGATGGCCTCCTGGCTCGCCACGGGGCCGCCGGGGATGGTGGCGGTGCCGCCGGTGAGCGTGCTCACCTCGGTGAAGCCGTTGAAGTTCTGGATGACGCCGCCGGCGATCAGCACGATCGACGAGATCAGCGCCAACGGCAGCAGGATGCGGAAGGTTCCGCGGGTGAGGTCGACCCAGAAGTTGCCGATGGTTCCGGTGTTGCGCCGGGCGAAGCCGCGGATCAGGGCGATCGCCACGGCGAGTCCCACGCCCGCCGAGACGAAGTTCTGCACGGCGAGACCGGCGATCTGCACGGTGTAGCCCATGGTGACGTCGGGCGAGTACGACTGCCAGTTCGTGTTCGTCACGAACGAGGCCGCCGTGTTGAACGACAGCCCCTCCGGAACAGCCGGGAAGCCGAGGGAGTAGGGCAGCACGGCCTGAAGCCGCTGCAGGGCGTACACGAACAGCACGCCGATGAGCGAGAACGCGAGCACGCCGCGCACGTAGGCGCCCCAGCTCTGCTCGGAGTCGGGGTCGACGCCCACCACGCGGTACAGCCCCCGTTCGACCTTGAGGTCTTTCACGGAGGTGAAGGTGTGGGCGATGTAGTCGCCGAGCGGCCGGTAGGCCACGGCGAGAATGAGGGCGAGGGTCGCGAGCTGGGCGACCAGGAGCCAGGCTTCCATCTAGAACTTCTCCGGCTTCACGAGGGCGACGATGAGGTAGGCCACTCCGGCCACGCCGAGGATCGCGGCGGCCAGTTCGAGCACGATCACAGCTTTCCGACCCCCCAGGCCACGAAAGCGACCACGCCGAAGACGGCGAGGATCGCGACGATGTAAACGACGTCGAGCACTGTGTTCTCCATCCGACAGGCGCCCAGGGTGGGCGCACGGGTACGGATGACGATCCTGCTCGCCGGAGACGGCCCGATCGGCCGTCCTAACGACTTCCTGACGCGGTTCGGGCCGGCCACGGCGAAACCCTCACAGAATCCTGTCGCCGCCCATCCGCGCCGATGCGGGCGTAGGGATTCGCGTCAGGATCCGGGCCGTGCGCGCCCGGATTCCGTTAGGACGGGCACAGCCGGCGGATGCGCGGCGTAGACCTTCTCCCGTGACTCTCACCAGCATCCTTCCCAGCCTCCGCGCCAGCATCCCCGACCCCCTCGCCATCGACCGCTGGCCGGAGTGGACGCGGCCCACCACCACCGACGTCATCGTGTCGGGGGTGTCGCTGCTCAGGCTCGTCGACATCTGCGACACCCCCTGCGTGCACGTGGCGGCGGCCGTGGTGCCGGGAACGCACGGCCGCCCATCCGACCGGGAGCAGGCATCCGTCGTCGTCGCCCGGGTGACCGCCGCCCCTGGGGCCGGCGTGCTCGTGCTCGACGCCGAGTTCGCTTCGATCGCACCCAGCCTCCACCTCGGCGAGGCGCGCCTGATCGGGCGGGTGTCGACCCGGCACAGCCGGCCCTTCGTGATCGAGGGCGCGGAGGTGTCGCTGCCGGAGGACGTCGCGGTCGGCGACCTCGTGGCCGTCCCGTGCCGCGGGGCGGTCGCCTGCCGTCAGCTGCGCGCCGGCCGGCCAGCGTCAGCATGATGCGGCGCTGTCGGGACTATGGTGACCTTCGCCGCATCGCGCATCCGGTGCGGTTTCTCTGAGCAATGGAGACCTGTATGGCCATCATCGACAACGCGATCTACGTCGGCGGGCGGCGCACCGAGAGCCCGAAGAGCCTCGACGAGACCTACGAGCTGCTGCGCGAGCGCGACGGCATGGCCTGGATCGGGCTCTACCGGCCGAGTCCCGACGAGTTGCGTTCGGTGGCCCAGGAGTTCGGTCTGCACCCGCTCGCCGTGGAGGACGCCCTGAAGGGCCACCAGCGGCCCAAGCTCGAGCGCTTCGGCGACACCCTCTTCGTGGTGGTGCGGCCGGCCCGGTACCTCGACGCCCAGGAGTCGGTGGAGTTCGGCGAGGTGCACGTGTTCGTGGGGCCGGGGTTCGTGGTGACCGTTCGGCACGCCGAGAACCCCGACCTGCGGGCCGTGCGCCACCGCATGGAGGCCGAGCCCGAGCTGCTGCGGCTCGGGCCGGAGGCCGTGCTCTACACGATCCTCGACGAGGTGGTCGACGGCTACGCCCCCGTGATCGCGGGGCTGGAGAACGACATCGACGAGATCCAGGACCAGCTCTTCGGCAACGACCCCGACGTCTCGCGCCGCATCTACGAACTGCTGCGCGAGGTGATCAGCTTCGAGCGGGCCATCGGTCCGCTGCCCGACATGCTCGACCGCCTGCTGCGCGGTTCGTCGAAGTACCGGGTCGACCTCGAGCTGCAGCGGTCGCTCCGGGATGTGCTCGACCACGTGCACCGCACGGTCGACAAGGCGAGCTCGTTCCGCGCGCTGCTGGAGAACGCGCTCACCGTGCACTCGACCCTCGTGACGCAGCAGCAGAACGAGGAGACCCGGCGTCTCACCGAGACCGGACTGTCGCAGAACGAGGAGATCAAGAAGATCTCCTCGTGGGCAGCCATCCTGTTCGCCCCGACGCTGATCGGCACGATCTACGGCATGAACTTCGACTACATGCCCGAACTGCACTGGCCGCTCGGTTACCCGCTGGCGGTGCTCGGCATGGTGGCGATGGGCGGGGTGCTCTACGCGATCTTCAAGCGCAAGCACTGGCTCTGACGCCGGTGCGCGTCAGCCCTGCAACTGGTGCCACTCGGTGATGCGGTAGCCCTCGAGGCGAAAGCTGGCGAAGCTCATCAGCTCCACGCCGGGGCCGTCGTCCAGGCGCAGCGCCATCCGCTGTTCCACGAGCACCGTGCCGCCGCACACCGCCACGTGCTCCACCCGGGTGTGCACGTGCTCGAAGGCGTGGCGCACGTCGTCGAGCATGCTGAGCACGGCCTGCCGCCCGCGGATCCAGGAGTTCGGCGAGGGCTGGTAGAGCACCGAGTCGGACAGGTAGGCGGCGATCTCGCAGAGCGCACCCTCGTTCAGCATGTCGACGAACTCGCGCACGATCAGCTCCGACTCCACCGCGTCGACCGCGGCCCCCGGGCCGCCGTGGCCGCCCAGGCCACCTCCGCCGTTCTGGCTGCTACCGCTGCTCTGGCTGCTCATCGCGGCCCCCTCCCGACCGATGCGTCCTACTGGCATCCTCGCCGGGACCGGGCGCCCGACGGCACTACAGACTGCGGAACACCTCCCGACAACCGCCCTGCCGTGTCACCGGGCCGACGGATGCTGCCGGGACCGGTCGCCGAAGACGAGTAGCCTGCGTCAGGTCCGCCAGGGGTCGGGGGCGGGGTCGGCCAGGAAGGCGCGGATCGCCGAAGCGACAGCTGGGGCGGCCGTGTGCTGCACCACATGGCGGTGACCGGGAACCACCACCACTCGACTCCCCGCCGGTGCCGCGCGGCGCAGGCGCCGGCACCAGTCCGGCCCGGCCACCGGATCGTCGCCGCCGCGCAGCACCAGCATCGGGCCGGCCAACTCGCGCACGCGGTGTTCGAGCGGGTAGTCGCGCATGAACTGCGCGTGCTGGAGGAACCACACCGGGCCGGCGCGCAGGTAGTCGGTGAACACCATCGCGTTCACCACCGGTGTCTCGCCGAGCGTGTCGAGCCCGAGGGCCACCGCCTGGGCGCGCAGCGTACGGTGCCGGTCGTCGGTGACCGGACCGATCAGCACCACCCGCGACACCAGGTCGGGGCGCAGCACCGCGAGTTCGGTGACCCACTGGGCGCCCATCGAGTGGCCGATCGCGATGGCACCGGCCACCCCGAGGCTCTCCAGCAGCGTGGCCAGCCCCGATGCCACGGCGGTCACGTCGGGCACCCCGTCGGGCTTGGCCACGCCCCCGAAGCCCGGCAGGTCGATGGAGTAGACGTCGGCCGTGCGGGCGAGCAGCCCGTGCAGCCGGGCCAGGTACCGGTGCGAGGTGCCGATGCCGTGCACGAGCACGAAGGGCGGCGCGGCGGTTTCTGCGCCCGGGGCCGCGGAGGCCGTCGCGAACACCGAGAACGGCAACCCGTCGATCACGTGCTCGGTGACCGCGGGCGCGGTCGGGTCGTTCGGAGTGGCAACGGATCGTCTCGAACGGCGGTGGGGCATCCGCTCACCGTACGCCGGGCCGGGAGCGAGGGCACCGTCCAGCCGCGACTCCCGTGGCCCGCCATCCCGATGTCGGTGGCGGATGAGACCCTGACCCCATGGGTTCTCTCGCCTACGGCTACGGATCAGAGATCGAGATCGACGACCGCACCCTCGCACACCTGCAGATCGTGCTGCTGTCGCGCCTGCGTCGCCACGAATCGTGCTCGCTCAGCTGGAACGTGGCGTCACCCGGCGCGGGTCGCGAGACCATCTGGATCAGCGACGCCATCCCGCTCCGCTTCCGCTACGACCCCGAGCAGGCCGGGCCGGTGAACCGGGGCTGGATCGACGAGATGAACACCGCCGCCAGCCGTGGCGAGCTGCGCATCACGCCCGAACCGGGGGCCTGAGCCGACATCCCGATCGGCCGCCGGCGCCGCTGCCTGCTGCCGGTCGCCCCATGCCGGTCGCCCAGTGCCGGTCGCCCGGTGCCGGCGGCAGGGTTCAGCGACGAACCGCGGCCTCCACCACGCCGCGCGCCACGTCTGACAGCCGCCGCCCGCTGTGCCGGGCCCGGTCGCGCAGCCGGGTGAACGCCTCATCCATGTCGATGTCGTCGGACTGCGCCAGCACGCCCTTCGCCTGCTCGATCACCACCCGGCTGTCCAGGGCCCGCTGGAGCTGCTCGCGCGCGGTGTCCGAGTCGCGCAGGGCCCGCTCGTGCAGGATGCCGATGGTCGCCACATCCGCCAGCGCCCGACCCGCGGCGGCGTCTTTCGGGTCGATCGGCCCGGCGTGGTCGCTGAACAGGTTGAGCGACCCGATGGTCTCGTCGCGAAGCCGCATCGGAATGGCGTACATCGACTGGTACCCGAGCGACGCCGCGTCGGTGGCGAAGGTGGGCCAGCGCGCGTAGGTCGCCGCGATGTTCTCGACCGAGACGACCTTGCCCGAGGTGAACGCGTCGACGCAGGGGCCCTCCTGCGCGTTCAGCTGCAGCAGGCTGATCAGGTGGCTGCGCTCGCTCGTCGACGCCACCACCTCGAGGCTTCCATGCCCGTTGGGCACCAGGATGCCGGCGTCGGCGGCCTCGAGGATGAGCACGCTGCGCTCGACGAGCGTGTGCAGCAGATCGACGATGTCGTAGTCGGCGACGAGGGTGTCGGCGAGTTCGATGAACGTCTCGGCGAGCTGGGCTTCGCGTGTGGCCGTCATCCTTTGAATCTACCTTCCGTGCGTGTCACAGTCACTTCTCCAATCGCAGCGTACGGGCGGCGATTGCCGCCGCCGTCTCGCGAACCGACCGGCCGGAGGCGAAGGCGTGCGCCCGGATGAGCAGCAGCGCGTCGTCGGCCGGTATGCCCAGCTGCGCGATCACCATGCCGGTCGCCTGGTGCACCTCGCGGCGGGAGTACGGGCCCTCGTCGGTGGAGTCGTTGCGGGTGTCCACCGCCTCGCGCAGCACGGTGGCCGCGGCAGCCTTCGTCAGCATCGAGGCCTCCGCCACCGCAGCAGCCGTCAGCGGGCCCGGGGCGTCGGAATAGAGATCGACGGCCCCGATGCGGAGGGTTCCGATCACGAGCGGGAACGAGAACACCGCACGCACCCCGAGGCCCTCCACCGCGTGCACGAACAGGGGCCACCCGGGCTGCTCGCTGCTGTCGAGCTCGGGCGCGAGGATCGCGGTGCCGCTGGCATGGGCCGCCCAGCCCGGCCCCTCGCCCACGTCGAGCTCGATCTCACTGAGGCGTGCGGCGAGCGGATCGCTGGCGCTGACGGTCTCGACGTCGAACGGAGCGCCGAAGGTGGCGATGGCGGCGCGCTCCACGGGCAGGGCGTCGACGAAGGTCGCCGACAGCTGCGCGTGCGTGGTTCCTCGTGCCGTCGAGATCGGGTCCTCCTGGGCTGGGGCGGGTTCACACGCACGCTATCCATTCATTCGAATTCATGCACATTGCGCCACAGGGGTTGAACTCCGGCGATGGGTGGCCTACGGTGAAAAAGGTTGCCCTGGACCCGGTCGCCGATTGTCAACGATCCGGATCGAGCCATAATGAGCATCCTCTGTCCCCGAATCAGCCTTCGTGCCGCGCATGCTGCAGCGGTCGTGTCTCAGGGGGTTTCCGTCTGATGGGCAAGCTCATCTACGACTCCAGCCTCACGGTCGACTTCGAGGACCGCATCCTCGCGCATCTGCAGCTGGTCATCAGCGCCAAGCTGCGGCGCAACGAGTCGTTCACGTTCTCCTGGAGCGACGACCGCCAGCAGGGCGGCGGACGAACGGTGATCTGGGTGTTCCCCACGGTGCCGCTGGTGTTCAAGTTCTACGGCGGCCGGCCGCCCGCGGTGAACCGCCGCTGGGTCGAGGCCCTCATGCTCAGCGCGAACTCGCCGCAGGGCCTCGCGCTCACGCCCGAGCCCGATCAGGGCACCGAGCCGCCCGCCGCGCCCGCGGTCTAGCCGCGCCACCGCCTTGTAGCCTGGGAGCGTGCCCACCACTCCCCCCACCGGCGAACGCCCGCGCTGGACGTCGGCCCAGTACTCCTACCTGGCGCTCGGCCTCAACGCGCTCTGCCTGATCGTGCTGTTCGGCAACGCCCTCTCGGCCAACCGGTGGTGGCAGATCGCGGTGCCGGTGGCCGTGGGCTTCATCGTGCTGGGCGGACTCTCCGGCATCCAGGCCCGCCGTCTGCGCACCAAGGAGCGCCGCAAAGGTCTCTGACCCCTTTCTCGCCACAGCGGCCGGGATGTCCTCGCCGTCGGGTAGCTTGGGAGCCTGACCCCCATTCGGGGGCAACTCAGCCACGAAGGAGTGGACATGCGACCAATGGTCGAGAAGACGAGAGCGCGCCGGGTGGGGCGCGCGACACTGGTGGGGGCGGTGGCTCTCCCGTTGATCGGCGGGGCCATCGTGGCCGCCCCGGCCCAGGCGGCCGAGGTGCAGCCCGAGCTGGGCACGCGCACCGCCGACATCATCACCGTCGACGGACTGCAGTTCCGCGACCTCGACGGCGACGCCGGGCTCACGCCCTACGAGGACTGGCGGCTCACCTCCGCCGAGCGTGCCGCCGACCTCGCGGCCCGCCTCACCCTCGAGCAGAAGGCCGGCCTGCTGATGCACGCCAGCCTCACCGGCCAGGGCACCTACAACCAGGATGCCTTCACCGGCTTCCTGCAGAACGGCCACATCACCACGTTCATCTCCCGGCTCGGGGTCGACGCCGTGACACTGGCCGAGCAGCACAACCAGCTGCAGCAGCTCGCCGAGGCCGAGCCCTTCGGCATCCCGCTGCTGATCAGCACCGACCCGCGTTCGGGCTTCACCGTCACCGAGGGGCAGACGGTCTCCAACGGCGACTTCACGCCGTTCCCCGACGCCATCGGCCTGGGCGCGGTGAACGACCCGGCCCTCACCCTCGAGATGGGCGACATCATCCGCGAGGAGTACGCGGCCACCGGCATCCGCGAGGCCCTGTCGCCCCAGGCCGACATCGCCACCGAACCGCGCTGGACGCGGATCAACGGCACCTTCGGCTCGGTCGGCGCCGACGTGAAGCCGCACGTCGAGGCCTACGTCGAGGGCCTCCAGGGCGGAACCGGCGGGCTCGACTCCTCCAGCGTCGCCACCGTGGTGAAGCACTGGGTGGGCTACGGCGCGCAGGAGAACGGCTACGACAGCCACTACTACTACGGCCGGTACGCCACCTTCCCCGGTGACAACTTCGCCGAGCACGTGGTGCCCTACGAGGGCGCCTTCGATGCCGGGGCGGCGGGCATCATGCCGACCTACAGCATCCTGAAGAACCTCAGCGTCGACGGCACGCCGCTCGAGCAGGTGGGCGCGGGGCACAACGAGTTCCTGCTGCAGGATCTGCTGCGCGGCCAGTACGGCTTCGACGGCGTGATCACCAGCGACTGGGGCATCGCCAACGACTGCCCGCAGGAGTGCCTCGACCGCCGGCCACCGGCGTCGTTCGTGGGCCCGTGGGGAGCCGGCATGCCGTGGGGCGTCGAAGACCTCACCCTGCCGGAGCGCTACGCGAGCGCCATCAACGCGGGCGTCGACATCATCGGCGGCAGCGACCAGCCGCAGAACGTGGTCGACGCGGTGACGCAGGGCTTCCTCACCGAGACGAGGGTCACCGAGGCCGCGTCGCGGGTGCTGGCGCAGAAGTTCGACCTGGGGCTGTTCGAGAACCCCTACGTCGACCCGGCGGTGGCGGATGCGGTGGTCGGCTCGGCCGATTCGCGTGCGGTCGGGCTCGACGCCCAGCAGCGCTCGCTCACCCTGCTCAGCAACACCACCGAGGCCGACGGCTCGGCGACGCTGCCCGTGGGTGAGGCGGCCGGGCGAACGGCCTACCTCTACGGCGTCTCCGACGAGGCCGCCGTCGCCGCCGGGTTCACCCCCGTCGACGACCCGGCAGCAGCGTCGATCGCCATCGTGCGGCTCACCGACCCGCGTGGCGGTTCTGATCTGACCGATCTGAACTTCACCGGCAGCGAAGCCGACTTCTCGGCGCTCGCCGCGGCCCACGCATCCGGAGCTCTCACCATCGCGGTGCCGCAGCTCTCGCGACCGCTGGTGCTGGGCAACGTGGTGGAGAACTCGGATGCGGTGCTCGCGTCGTACGGCGCCTCCGACGAGGCCCTGTTGAACGTGATCACCGGCGCCGCCTCGCCCGAGGGCCGGCTGCCGTTCGAGCTGCCCTCGAGCATGACCGAGGTGGCGGCCCAGCTCGCCGACGTGCCGAACGACACGGCGACCCCGCTGTTCGAGTACGGCTTCGGCCTGAGCTACGAGGCCGCCCCGGGCGAGCCCGCGCCGACACCGAGTCCCGCACCTGCGCCCGCGCCCGGCAACGGCTCGGCACCGGTGGGCGAGGGCGACGGCTCCCTGGCGGCCACCGGCTTCGACACCGCCTGGCCCACGATCGCGGCGGCCCTCGCCCTGCTCCTGGCCGGCGTGGGCGCAGCCTTCCTGCGCCGCCGCACCCTCACCCGCCCCTGAGATGCCGACCCGTCGCAGATCGCCCTCTCATCGTGCGAGATGGGCAATCTGCGACGGGTCGAGCACCTGAGGTGTGAGTGCAGGAACAGCGAAGGCGGCCCACTCACGAGGAGTGGGCCGCCTTCGGCGTGTGGGGGCTGCTGTTACGCGCGGCTGCCCTTGCGGCCGAAGATCAGGCCGTAGATGAGCAGAACGACGATGGAGCCGACGATCGCGACGACCCAGGTCTGGATCGACCAGAACTCCTGCAGGTTCACACCGAACAGCAGGCCGCCGAGCCAGCCGCCGAGGAGCGCGCCGACGACGCCAAGGATGAGGGTGACGAGCCAGCCGCCGCCCTGACGGCCCGGGAGGATCAGCTTGGCGATGGCACCGGCGATGAGGCCGAGGATGAGGAAAGCGATGAAGCTCATGTGATTGTTCCTTCGTGTTCTGTGGTGGTCGGGTACTCCTCGCCGGCAGTGCTGCGCGCCGACGGAGGTTCTGGGGGGGGACTGTCAGGCCGTGCGGTGCGGGATGTTGATCTCCGCGCCCTCGATGTCGATCTCGCCGACGTCGTCGGGGCCACCGGTTCCAGGCAGCGAGGTGATGCGACTCTGGTCGATGTCGGGATCGTCGAGAGCCTGCGAGCCTGCAGCGTCGTGCTGCAGCTCATCCGTCTCCCGACCGCTCGACGGGCTGTACGTCATGTCTTTGCGGGTGAGGTCGTTGTCGTTGAGATCACCCTTCTCGACATCGACGTCGGGCAGTGTGTCGCCGTCACTCGTCTGGTCAGTCATGAGTACCTGCCTACTCCTATCCCTGTTCTCAGCAAAGGGCCAGGATGCGCCGATCGACCAAACCGGCCAGGGGGAGCGTTCCGAACACAGCGCCCGGCGGCGCTGCGGTCAGGCGGCGCACGGCACGCCGAAAGCACCCTCCGCGGAGGGGAGAACGGTGGGGCGCGGCGCCGACAGTACCCGAAACGGTCGGCGCCGCCGCCCGACCTGGGTCGAGGCTAGCGACAAATCGATGAGACTCGTACTCCCATAATCTCCCGATCAGACGAAGCTGAAGGAACAGCCACGTCAGCAAGGGGATACCCATGAAGATCGCCGTGATCGGTGCCACCGGAAACCTCGGAACGGCGCTGCTGCGCCGCCTCTCCCGCGAGGCCGGTGCCACCGAGGTGGTCGGTGTCGCCCGCCGCATCCCCGACCGTGATCGCCAGTACGCCGAGGTGCAGTGGCATGCCGTCGATGTGTCGAAGCCGGATGCGCGGGCACTGCTCGCCCCAGCTCTGCACGGCGTCGACGCCGTCGTGCACCTGGCCTGGGCACTGCAGCCCAACCACGTGGAGAAGGCGATGTGGCGCACCAACGTGCACGGTACCGCCGCGGTGCTCGACGCGGCCGTCGACGCGGGCGTGCCGCACGTGCTCGTGGCCAGCTCGGTGGGCGCCTACAGCCCGGGACCGAAGTCCCGCCGGGTGAACGAGGACTGGCCCACCGGCGGCCTGGCCACCTCGCACTACTCCCGGTACAAGGCCATCAACGAGCGCAGGCTGGACGACTTCGAGGGGGCGCACCCGTCGGTCGTCGTCACCCGACTGCGCCCCGGCCTGGTGTTCCAGTCGAAGGCGGCCTCCGAGATCGCCCGGCTGTTCGCCGGCCCGTTCGTGCCGCGACGACTGCTCGGCCGGCTGCGGTCGCCGATCGTCACACTGCCCTCGCAACTGATCTCGCAGGTGGTGCACGCCGACGACGTGGCCGACGCGTTCTGGCGGGCCATCGAACGTCGGCAGGGCGGCGCCTTCAACATCGCGGCCGAGCCCGTGGTCACACCCGAGGTGCTGGCCGGCGCTCTCGGCGGGCGGGCGGTACCGATCCGCGCCGCGGTGGTGCGGGCGCTCATGTGGGCCACCTGGAAGGCCCGCCTCCAGCCCTCAGACCCCGGTTGGCTCGACATCGCCACGACGGTGCCGGTGATGTCGACCGAGCGTGCCCGCACCCTGCTCGGCTGGGCCCCCACGATCAGCTCGACCGACGCGCTGCGCGAGCTCCTCGACGGCCTGGCCGCCGCCGACGGCGAGGCCGGGTCGCCGCCCCTGGGAGGGGGCGGCGCCCGGCGCGCCTTCTGAGCTACTGGCCCCGGCCGGTGGCCTTCTGCAAGCGATCGATGTGCTCGGAGGCCTCGGCCTTGGTGAGGTCGGCGGAGATCTCCTCCCCGGCCTCCCGGGCAAGGGTGTCGAGGTAGCTCTTCTGCGGGCCGGTGGCGGGCTCGTCGCCCGTGACCCAGTCGCTCGGGTCTTTGCTCGCGGTGTTGTCGGGGTCGGGATGGGTTCCGCCGAGGGTCTCACCCTCGGGGGCGGTGTCGTTCTGGTCGCTCATGCCCGTCACCGTACGCCCGCGACCGCCGGGCGGCACCCCCTCAGCACCCCAGCCCGCCGAGTTGCGCCGAATGGCCCCTTGCGCGTGCGCGAAGGGGCCATTCGGCGCAACTCGG